>NC_012881.1:2472500-2772500 GCF_000023445.1 Maridesulfovibrio salexigens DSM 2638
GTTCCGTCGGTGCGTTGGGAAATCTAGAGAATCGCAGCCCGCTTGTCAATCACTTTTTTAAGAAAGTTTGTTGCGCTCTCGCGCTTGCCTTCTGCGAGTCTGCCGACGGCCTTAAACCCTTTTGAAAAAGGGTTTAAGAATCCCAAAACTTTTTAGTACGCTTCGCTCTGCCCCGAACTCATTAAGGTAGGTTTCGTCCAGAATACCCGCTCTCCCAAATGTGTTCTAAAAATCGATCCGAAGCTCTTAGTTTTGAGTCTCAAACTTTCATTTAGTTAATGATCTTAGCACCTTGCTTTCACTCAGTGCGAGAGGCAAACTATTCAAACTTGCCGTCTTTGTCAATCATTAATTTCGATGTTCTCACAAAATATTTTTTCAATGATCTCAGTGCTTTGCTTTCGCTCAGCGCGGATTGGGAAACTATGTAATCCCGTTCCGAATGTCAACCGCTAATGCCCGGTTAGTCAAAAAAAATCTCAACGCGCTTGTGACTTCCAGCCGTTGCTGCGTCGAGAAGAACTATCTATGGAATACTTAGCTCTGCGTCAACTGGTTTTTAAATTATTTATGATATATTCGAGTCTTTATTCCTAAGAATGGCTCAGTGAAGCGGATTACATCTATATTAAATATTCCTGCAATAAAAAAGGGCAGAGCATCTGCTCTGCCCTTCTGCCCTCGAGTATATCTACATTCCTTACAAACTACTTTTAATCGTTAGTGATCATATCTAAAACTTCCAAAGCCTGAGCAGGATTAACACTCACACCAGCCTTAACTTTGGTCGACGATGACTTCTTTGTATAGTTATTACCATCCCATCCCTCACTGGACGATCCTCCCTTAGCTGTTACACCACCATGTATGGTTGGCGCAGCCATAGCTCCAGCCTTAACAGCATCCTTCAAAAAGGTATCGGAGTTCATTGTAGCAGGCTGCGAAGTTTTAACCCCACTACCGTCATCGGTAATCATTGATGTAGATGCGCCATTTCCAAGAATATCCCACTTGCCTTCACCCACTCTGCTAGCCTTAGCGTCATATGTAGAAGTTTGCCCGTGAGATGTCATCTTCAATATAAATGCTCGGGTTGGAGCATCATATCCCGGTAAGACAGATCCAACCTTTACATCATACTTGATACCAGTCTGCGCATTTGTCCAATTAAAATTTGTCCCGGACTTCATACTTTCCAGTATATAACTAATCTGGGCACGATCAGTGGTTGTGAGACTCTGAATATCCGGTGCAGTTGATCCGGTCATTTCATATTGAGCTTGGGCAGTTAAAGAGACAAGACGGACAGATACCGCCGAAGGAGACAAAATATATGCATCTCCGGTCTCTTCCTGTGAATCAATGGAATTGACTCCCTGCATCACTCCCCATGCAGTCTTATCCCCTCCACTGCCAACGACCATAGAAGACGACTGCATGCCTTGCGAAACAGCTTTCATCATGACCTTTTCCTGCTGGTAAACACGTTTGATGATAACATCCTGCTGCCGATACTGATCTTTCTTCAACGTAAGTATGTGATCGGCATTGCGGGGAAGATCGACTGTACATGGAGAAGTACACGCAACTTTACCATCAGCATAGACTGTAGCGCCCATGGGATTAGTAGAAACAGGTATAGACTGGGTCTTAACCACCGGAGCGCAACCAGACGCCAAAATTAGACTGCAAAATATTACTAGAAATCTTTTTTTCATTCGATCCTCCCTTCTGCTGCCTTCTCTATACATAATATATGGGAATAAAAAAAGGCGCGGTTTACCGCGCCTTTTTAATAGAGCTATTAAGCTTTCTTTACCTTGTTCCCGTCACCAAGAAGGACAACCTTAGGCTTGTGGAGCCCAAGTTCATCTTCATCCAGCCACGTGTAGGTACAGATAATAATCTTCTGCCCGGCTTCGCCCTTATGGGCGGCTGCACCGTTCAGACAAAACTCACCAGGACCGCCTTCAATAGCGTAAGTGGTAAGTCTTTCCCCGTTATCGACATTCAAAACATCGACTCGTTCAAAGGGAAGAATTCCTGCTTTTTCAAGCAGATCCACATCAATTGAAATAGAACCTTCGTAATCGACATTAGCGTCGGTGATGGTTGCTCTGTGAATTTTCGACTTCAAAAGGCATCTACTGCCCATAGTTTCCTCCTTCAGGAGTATTTAATTTTCCTGAACGGATATGCCGATACCACGAGCCCAATCGATTATCAATATAATAAATTTTACACTGATTTTCTTTAGAATATAGGCGCTAAAAAATAAAAAAGGCCGAACTAGATCCGGCCATCAAAAAATACATTTAAAAAAAAATGTTAACAGAAGCACTTACGCCGCACAAACGGCTGATGCTTAAAGAGCTGTCAGCAAGAAGCTTAGCATCAATGTCCGCACAATAAACTTCATGTATAGCCGCCCCGTTAAGAAGAAATCAGCCACCGCCGACTGCAGGGAAAACACCGACCCTGTCGCCATCCTGAAGAACTGCGTCAAACTTAGAGGACTTGCCGTTAATGAAAACGATCTTTACCTCATCAATTGGAATCCCGACCCTTTCAAGAACATCTGTAACCGTTTCACCTTCAGAAATCGGATATGCTTCAGAATTTTCAGGGCTTTTCACAGCAAAAGTAGCGTAACAAAGCAAAGTAATTTTCATAAAACCCCATATTTAATGCCCACAGGCAGTTGAATAATATAGGAACCGTAAAAAAATTAATACGGGAAATCAACCTCAACAAGGCCACAGCGAGCCAAATAAAAAAGTCCGGCAGGACTTAACCTGCCGGACTTACAGAAGCGATGTAGACTTAACTTATGCGGAGAAAGCTTTCTCGAAGTTAGGTACAACCTGCTTTTTGCGGGACATTACGCCTTCGAGGTATACTTTGGTACCTTCGGGAGCAACGCCGAATGCTTTTTCAACAACGGAAGGATCATCGGAAACGATAAGCATTTCGGAACCTTCTTTCATGATGTCGGTAAGCAGCAGGAAACAGCTGTGACGGCCGTCAGCTTTAACTTTTTCAAGTTCAGCGTAGAGGTCATCTTTGATGTCGTTGAATACGGACAGGTCAACAACTTCGAGCTGGCCGATGCCAACTTTGTTGCCGGACATGTCGAAATCTTTGTAGTCACGGAAGATCAGTTCGTTCATGGAAGCACCTGCAACAGCAGACTTCACGTTGAACATTTCCATTCCGAGAGCCATAACGTCTTCAACACCAGCAATTTTAGCCAGTTCTGCAACAGCTTCTTTGTCAGCTTCGGTGCAGGTTACGGACTTGAACATAACGGTGTCGGAGAGGATAGCACAGAGAAGTACACCAGCAATGTTTTTGGGGATTTCTACATTGTAGAACTTGTACATTGCGTTGATAACGGTACCGGTACAACCTACAGGCCATACCCACATTTCGAGGGGGTTGGGGGTAGTAACATCACCAAGTTTGTGGTGGTCAACTACTGCTACAACTTCACCCTTATCAAGGTTGTCCATGGACTGAGCAAGGTCAGAGTGGTCAACGAGGATAACTTTCTGATCGGTAGCGTCGGTCATTACTTCGGGAGCAGCGCAACCGAATTTTTCCAGAACAAAAGCGGTTTCAGGAGCGATCTCGCCCTGTGCAACAGCTTTGGTTTCTTCTTTTGCTTTAGACCAGAGGTCAGCAATTGCGATTGCGGATGCAATGGTATCGGTATCGGGGTTTTTGTGTCCTACTGCGATAATAGCCATAATGATTTCCTCCTAAGAAATATGGTAGCTAATTGAGCTTGTGTCTTCTATCACAATCTTTTTTGTCTGCCAAGCTTATATAATCCCGGCAAGGATAAAAAAGCCGAATAAGACCACTCCGAAGACAAAAGTGGCATAGGCTTTCCGCAATCTGAGGGCCAATAGGCCTCCAAGACTTGCTGCAATCCATAGAAAAGACCATTTCATATCCACACCGGCGACCAACGGCCCCCATTTGTGAAAAAATATACAAAGGATATAATGAAGGATTATGGTGCTTGTCCAGAAAAAAAGCCACGAAGTGACAAAAGTTCTTAAAATAGATCGAAAAACCAGCTTTTGCGGGAGTTGATCGCCAGCTTTTCCCTTACGTGCCCAACCGATAAGCTTATTATGCCCCCTATTATGCCACTGCCTTAATGAATAATCCATCCACGCACCGATGCGTGCCAGAGGCAGACACGCCAGCAGGATAACCATAACCTGTCGCGCTTCAGTAAACGCAAAAGAAGTGGTTAACGCTAACGCAGCAAATGTAGGAGCCAAAATATGGGGAGGAATATAGGTTCCGGCCGGGATATTATCCAACCAGAACAACTCAAAAAAGACCGCAATCTTAAGACTGGTAGCCACATCTCCGGTTACAGCACCCCAAAGAGCACCTACCACGAGCGGCCGTTCAAGAAGACCGGGATTTATTGTGAAACGGAAAAGCGAAAAAATCGCAAAAAAAAACCGATCAGTGCAACCCAGATGGGAAAGGATAAAGCTAATCCTTGAAACAGACTCATGAGAACCTCACCTGTACAGGATCATTAGGAACGCAGCGAAAATCCAGTTCTATACCCTGTCCTCTGAAATAATGAAGACAGGACTCATCATCCGAACTTAAAGCCACGCTGGGGGAAATCTGTTTTTTACCGGGACCATAATGGATATTGCCGATATTAACCGAGCTAAAAATAAAACCGGAATCCAAAGCCCTACGCACATCGGCACAGGACGAGAACAGAATGATGGTACTACCGTTACCGTTGGTAAAAGCAGGGATCATTTCATTCAAATCATCTACCGAGCAAAAAGAGCAGCTCACCGATTGCGGAATTGCCAACGACATGATCTGCTGTTGCAAATCATCCCGGGCAACAGCATCGTTAGCCACGATTATATGTTTTGCGTGGGTGTACGGCAGCCATGTTTCAATAATCTGCCCATGAACAAGACGGTTATCAATTCTCACCCACATCATGGCTACCCTTTGGAAGTTCGTTTTCGCAGCATTTCGCCGGCAATTACAATGCCTTTAGCCGCCGCCTTGCTGACCTCTTCGGCCATCTTCTGCAAAGACTCGTTACGCATCTGAAAAGCTTTCAGAAGCATGGGCAGGCTGACCCCGGTAACAACCTCAATATCATCTCCCTGCAGCAGGGAAAGACTAAGGTTAGTGGGTGTTCCACCAAACATATCGGTAAGAATAAGAACTCCGTTCCCGTTTTTCACTTCGGCAATATTGCTTTTCAATGAGTCCACTGCTGCATCGATGCCCTGAGAAACATCGACACTGAGAGAGATCACTCCCTCCTGAGGACCGACAATAAGTTCACCCGCTTCAATAAGCGCCTGTCCGAAGTTACCATGGGTAACGAGAACAATTCCGTTTTTACTAGATTCTATGACCATCTAAATTCCCGATATATTCTACAAAAAACTATTTCAAATGAATGTGCTTATGTTCAAGAGAGACAGAATAACCATTATCTTTAAGAGTTGCAAATACCCTTTCTGCCGTGGCAACGGAGCGATGTCGTCCTCCGGTACAGCCTAAAGCAATGGTCAGCCTGTATCTTCCTTCCTCCTCGTAAAGAGGAAGGACATATTGAAGGAAATCGAGATATTTCTCAATAAAAATTGAACCTGGTTCGGTACCTAAAACGTAATCTGAAATCGCTTTATCCTGACCGGAAAGGGGGCGGAGTTCTTCTTCAAAATATGGATTGGGAAGAAAACGAAGATCCATCACCATATCGGCCGCAGTAGGCACGTCATGCTTAAAGCCGAATGACATAACATGCACTCGCAGCCCGCGAGTCTTTTCGCTAAGCTCTGCCCATTTTTCCTGAATCCGGCGGCGCAGATCGTGAATGGAATAGGTGGTGGTATCAATAACAAGATCGGCCTGCTGGCGCACCTCGCCGAGAATTTCCCTCTCTTTCTCAAGAGCCTGCTCTAAACCGATATCACGAGACTCAAGGGGATGCAGGCGGCGTGTAGTAGCGTATCTGCGCACAAGCTCCGGCAAACGCGCTTCAAGGTAAAGGATACTTGGGCGATAACCTTTGGAAGTCAATTCTTCGCGTGTGGCTTCCCAGTCAACACTGAACTCAAGCTGTCGTAAATCCATACCCAGCACCAGTCCGCGATATGCATTGTCACGAGTGTTAAAAAGCTCAACCAGGCGCGGAAGCATGCTCGCAGGCAATCCGTCCACACAAAAAAAACGCAGATCCTCAAAGACCCTTAGAACGGTAGATTTACCGGCTCCGGAAAGACCGCTCACAACAATCACAGGAAAGGAATCTACATCGACCACCCCAATATCCTCCTTGCGCAATAGCCTACAAACAAAATTAGCAATGACCCGAGTTCATTGCTAATCTGATTTTTATAATTTGAAAATGCCGATTCTAGTTGAGACCGAGAAGTTTAAGCAACTCCTGCTTGTCACCTGTATCTATAAATGCCTGCCGGAATGCTTCATCTTTAAGTTGCCGGGAAATCTGCGCCAAGACCTTCAAATGAGCACCGGCCCCCTGTTCGGGGGCCAGTACCATAAAGAATATCTTACATGGCTGCATGTCCAGAGATTCAAAGTCGACCCCCTCACTGGATCGGCCGACTACGACGACAATCTCTTCAAGACATTCCAGTTTACCGTGGGGGATGGCTATGCCATCCCCGATTCCGGTTGTTCCAAGTTTTTCACGATCATTAAGGACCTTAAGGGCATTTTCCACATCCACTTCCAGACCTGCGTCCTTGAGGGTGGAAACCAATTCTTTCAGAACTTCACTCTTATCAGAGGCCTGCAGTTCATGAATAACAAGGTCCTTTGCCAGATTATCAGTTATATTCATCAGTTAGTATCCTGGGTCAATTAAACCGAAGTCGCCATTATTGCGGCGGTAGATTACGTTTATGGCTTCATTATCCGCATTGCGGAATACGAGGAATTCGTGGTCGAGAGTCTGAAGCTGTTCTGCAGCTTCATCAACACTCATCGGCTTGGGAACAAAGGAGTCAGACTCCACAATTACAGGTTCCCTGTACTCTTCCTCACCGTAGCTGAGAATATCCATGCGGGCAGGAGCTGCCTCCTTGCGCCTGTGACTTCTCATCTTCTCATTTGCGCGGCGAAGCTGTGCTTCGAGCTTGTCCAGAACCATATCCACGGTGGAATACATGTCCTCGGACACTTCGTAAGCTGAGACATGCATATGATCAGAGCTGAAAACAACTTCCGCAACATGCCTGAACTTATCCACTGACAGATTCACCTGCATATCAGTGTTATCAGGATTGCTTACGTACTTTACCAACTTGGAGAAACGGCTGTTTGCATATTCCTTAAGATGTTCGGATGCGTCGAAGTTCTTAAAAGTAAATGCTACGTTCATAAGGAGCCTCCTTAGTAAAGGGTGAATATGCTTTAATTTCTCCGGACTACATTAGAATACCTTTTTCCTCTTGGATGAGGAGAGAATTCCCATTGCAGTCCTGTACTTGGCTACGGTCCTTCTGGCTATATTGACTTCCAGTTTCTCTTTGAGAATCTCAGCTATCTTTTCATCGCTGAGTGGTTTCTTTCCGTCTTCTTCACCGATCAATTTCTTGATCGTCGCCTTGACGGACTCGGAACCGACCTGAGAACCGTCATCCAGACCGAGCGCACTATTGAAAAAGAATTTCAGTTCATAAATTCCATGCGGAGTAGAAACATACTTATTAGTAGTGATTCGGCTCACAGTGGATTCATGCATCTCGATGTCTTCCGCAACCTCCTTAAGAATAAGCGGTTTTAACTTGGTGACACCGTGGGCGAAAAACTCGCGCTGAAACCTCACTATGGATTCAAGAACCTTATATAAGGTGCGTTGCCGCTGATACAGGCTCTTCATCAGCCATTGTGCGGAACGCATCTTGTCTTGAAAATATTCCTTGTCATCTCCCTTGGTTGACTCAAGAGTCTCCACATAAAATGCATTCATTTGCAATTTAGGAAGACCGTCTTCGTTCAGAACTATGACAAAATCACCGTCATATTCATAAACATAAGCATCAGGGCTGACATAGAAAGAGTCTCCACTTGAAAAACTTGCTCCGGGTAGTGGATCAAGTGTCTGCATCAAGTCCAGATAACTCTTTAAATCCTCCATGCTGAGCTTGAACTTTCTTGCCAGAGGCTTGTAGCGCTTCTTTTCAAGATCATCTAAATGATCCCGGACCAGCGAAACCAGAATTGGATCATCGTCAAGCTTCAATGCTTCCAGCTGAATTAGCAGACATTCCTGCGGAGTCCTTGCCGCTACGCCTACCGGATCGAACCGCTGAATGCGATGCAATACCTTTTCTACATCTTCGATTTCAGCATAGCATGTTTCACAGACATCTTCCAAGTCTATCCGTAAAAAACCTCCCGAACTTAAATTACCTATAAGACATTCGCCTATGGCGATATCCTTCTCAGTAAAATCGGAAAGGCTCATCTGCCAATGCAGATGCCCTTCAAGGGATGCCGACTTGGTCAGGCGGGCTTCAAAGGAAGTGCCTTCTTCATAAGATTCCGACTCGCGGGAAGCTGATTGCTTTGATGTACTGGAGAATTCACCGAGATAGTTCTCCCACTCGGCTTCCTTGGAAATTTGTGCTTCTTCGGCAGTAGCGGTGCCTGCGTCAGCATCAGGAGAATCCGTACGCTCCTGAGCTTCAGCTTCTTCAAGGATAGGATTCTCCATGAGTTCCTGATGGACGGTATCCACCAACTCCAATCGGGAAAGCTGCAACAACTTGATCGCCTGCTGCAGCTGAGGAGTCATTACCAGCTGTTGAGTAAGCTTTAATTGTTGTCTAAGTTCCAACCCCATATATTCAGGCCACCTTGTATATTAATCGTATATTTTCAGATTCAGATTTATTGCTACACTCTATACTGGACCAAACTTTTTTTTCATTCTTTTAATCCGAGCTTGATTCAACTATGCCACATCCCATTGCAAGATGCAATAAAGACCTCTGATTTATCTGAAATTTAAGGATTTTTTATAAAATAGAAGTGCATATGAAAAAAGTGTACCAATGTTCTGCCCGACTGTAAATCGACAAAGACAAAATTCATCAAACTTTACCCAAAAAAAGCCGAAACTCATAAGAGTTCCGGCTTGTAAAATCACATCTCAGCACACAAAGCTACAGACTAAAACTATCGCCTAGATAGAGCCTGCGGGCCTTGGTATTTTTCACGATATTCTCAGGTGAACCATTTAGAATAACCCTGCCCTCATAAACAAGGTAAGCCCGATCACAGATAGAAAGGGTCTCACGAACGTTATGGTCGGAAATTAAGATCCCCAGCCCCATATCCTTAAGCGTGGAAATAATATCCTGAATATCAATAACCGCGATCGGATCAATACCCGCAAACGGTTCATCAAGCAGAATAAATTTGGGATTGTTAATCATAGCCCGGGCAATCTCAAGCCTGCGTCGTTCACCACCTGAAAGGTACATTGCCTTCTGGTCAGCAAGACGAAGAATGCCGAGCTGATCCAAAAGCTCGTCCGCCCTTTTGGGCACATCCTTACCGGAAAGCCCAGTGTGCTCAATAATTATCTCAAGGTTCTTTCGCACGGAAAGTTTTTTAAAAATGGAACTTTCCTGCGGTAAATAGCTGAGCCCCAAACGGGCCCGCTCATGCAAAGGCAGCCGTGTAATCTGCTGCTTATTAAAATAGACATCACCTGACGTAGGTTTAACAACACCTACGAGCATATAAAATGTTGTAGTCTTACCGGCCCCGTTCGGACCAAGTAACCCCACAACCTCACCCTCGCGCACGGTCAAACCGATTCCACGGACAACTTCTTTAGGTCCGTAGTTCTTAACCAGTTTTTTGGCGATAATTGCAGACATAAAATTCCTTTAATGACCTAAGGGGATACATTTTTAGGGGTATAGAAAATAGCCTCGATAGGCTTATTACCACCAACAACCTCTGCACGGTTATCCTTCAGGTAAAACTTAATTTCATCACCCTGAATAAGGTTGGGGCCATCCTGCAGTTCTGCATTACCATTCATATAAATGATTGAATCACCCACCACATAGGTCAGTTTGTCGCAATGCCCTTTGCGTTTCTTCATAACTACTTTCACGTTGCCGGCAGCCACGATCTTCTTGATCTTATCCTGAGTATCGGAAAGAGAATCACCTTCAGGACGCAAATGAGCGGTCAAAGTATCAGAAGTAAGAGTTACATCAAGACGTACAACCTTAACTTTACCGGAAAAAGTAATCCGGTTGCGATTCTCACTGAAAGTCATCTTGGTAGACGTAATCTTAATGGGCACTTCGTCCGGTCCACCGGGCTTACGCTTCTTGCTCGGCTTTTCCTTTTCTACAACAGGAGCTTCAGCCTTAAGATAAGTACCGAAAACATACCCTACACGTTTCAGCTCGTTATCCTTACCCGGCTTGAAAACAGGATACCATTTTCCTTCACCCTGCCCCACGCTCACAGCTTCTCCAAGCTCCAGCTTATCAACAATCAAAGACTTGGCATCAGGTTCGGAACGGACATTAAGCACGGCAGTCGCATACATGGTTTTAGTTTTGACAGGAGCCATCAGCATTTCATCCATGGCTTCTTCCATGGCTGCAAGCTCACTTCCCCGCTTAACTTCCGCCTTTGCCTTGCGCACCTCTTCAGCTTCAATCTCAGCTTTTCGTGCGTCTATCCCGGCCATCTGTTCTTTTTCCAGATTCTTGGGATAAGGGGCAAGAAACGGTCCCCATGCATAACCCCACACAGGGGTATCGTCTTTGACCATGGTATCAATGCGGTAAAGGGCGTACATACCACCCTTCTCAGCTCCAACCTGTGCGCGATGTCCGGGACTGAGCACACCTACAGCCTTTGAAGTGGCCACAGGTTTTTCTATCACATTGATTTTACGTACTGCGTAACGAATACGGGCATCATCAAGAACAATGTCCACATCATCCTTTTTGATGTAACCAAGCGCATCAGCCTCGGAATACACCGGAGCGTCAGCTTTGAAAATTGCATACCAGCCGTCTTTAAGAAATCCGACCTTGATTTTATCGCCGGACTTGATCATCCCACCGGTTGAAGACTTAACCGTACGCTCAAGATAAAATTTCAAATCTTTGCCGACATAACGAATATCACCCCAATCCGCCAAAGGACTGTCCTCTGCAGCGGGAACAACAACCTTGCGAGAGATATATCCCACTGGGGCAGCACTCTTTTCCGCAGAAGCAGGATACACCGGAAACCAGCTGCCCTGAGCTTTGCCCACCAGAAAACTTTCCGCCGGAGAAAGAACCCAGACTACCTCGCCTTTAAGGTCCGGCTTGGACCGTACGTTGGCAATTGTCCGAGTAATTTTCAACTCAGATTTGTCATAGGCATGGGCAACAGGCCCAACCAAAGCAAAGGCAAAGAAAAATACCGCACAGACAATGGCGGGAGAAAGCAGCGCAAATATGGACCTGCCACGCAACAATGAACTTTTTTCAACTATATTATTCAAATGAATGCTCGCTTCTATTGAGGCATTACCACCATGTCCGGTGAAATAAGGGCTTCCATTCCGTCTTCAATCATAATTTCACGGGTAACAAGGTCCACCTTGACCCGTTTGGAAGTAATATAAACAGTAGGACTCTGCACCTTTACATTCCCTTCGAGGAAAAGCAGGTTGTCCTTGGGTTTAAAATCAAGGCGGTCAGCCACAAGCCCCATGTCACCGTAATGTCCTTTGACATCATCCCAGAGCTTAAGACCTTCTCCCTTCTGGCTGACTTCACCATGCAAAGCACTGACAAAAACTTCCTTGCGGTCCCGGCCAAGATAATATGTAACCCGGGGCTTGTCAGCAATGACCAGTCCTTTCTCCTGATCATAATCAGCACTTCCGGCCCGCAGAATCCACTCAATATCACCACCGGTACCCTGAATCAGCTCAATCTCCTCAGCGGAAATATCAGACTGGTTCTTATTGGAAAGAAGCGGATTCTCCACAACCTCACGGGCCATATGCGGAAAAGTACCGTACTTCTTACCAAGCAGGGTTCCGGCACTGACTCCGAGAGACAAGGCCAGAATAAAATATAAAACTAAGCCGACACGGCCCATCTAGCCTGCCCACTCTTTCCAGATGTCATTCAACTTGCCCTGTGCGTCAAGAATAAAAGAAATAGCTTCACGCACAGCGCCATGTCCGCCATCCCGGTTGGAAATCCATTTGGATATGCCGAAAATCTCAGGCTGAGCATTTTTCACTGCCATAGGTAAACCCACACGGAGCATTACCGGGACGTCAATCCAATCATCGCCGACATAGGCGACTTCCTCGTCTTTGAGTCCTTTTTCCTTAAGCAGTTTCTCGTAAAAAGGAAGTTTTTCCTTCTGTCCCGGATAATATTCGGTAATTCCAAGCTCGGTAACACGCTTTTCAACGGCACCGTGATTCAATCCGGTAATTACCGCCAGCTCGATACCTGCCTGCTGCGCGAACTTGATGCCAAGGCCGTCCTGCACGTTAAAACGCTTAGTTACGTTTCCGTCTTTATCATAATAAAGACCGCCGTCAGTAAGTACGCCATCCACATCAAGGATGAGCAGCTTAATTTTTTCAGCACGAACTTTAGCAGACATAATCGACGCTCCATGCAGCCAGAAGGTCCTTGATCAGATCTTCTGCACGGTCAAGAGGCCAGCTGTTGGGACCATCGCAAAGAGCGCAATCAGGGTCCGGATGAGTTTCCATAAAAACACCTGAAGCCCCTGCAGCCACAGCCGCACGGGAAAGCACAGGTACAAACTCACGCTGACCGCCGGACTTACCGCCCAGACCGCCGGGAAGCTGTACAGAATGGGTGGCATCAAAAACCACCGGACAGCCCAGTTCTTTCATAATCGCCATCGAACGCATGTCCACTACGAGATTATTGTAGCCGAAGGATGCACCACGCTCAGTCAGCCAGATACGTTCATTGCCAGCTTCACGCAATTTGCCCACAACATGGCGCATGTCATGGGGTGCAAGAAACTGTCCCTTCTTGACGTTGATAACCCGCCCTGTATTGGCGGCGGCGACAAGAAGGTCTGTCTGGCGGCAGAGAAATGCGGGAATCTGGATCACGTCAGCCACTTCACCTACAGGTGCGGCCTGATCCGGGGTATGAATGTCGGTAACAACGGGAAGTCCGGTTTCATCCTTAACCCGCTGCAACCATTTAAGCCCTTCCTCCAAGCCGGGTCCCCTGAAAGAAGTAATGGAGGTCCGGTTAGCCTTGTCGAAAGAGCTTTTGAAAATTACCGTCACATCAAGACGGGAAGCAATGTCAGCCAATACTTCTGCAGCACGCAGGGCGACATCTATGGTTTCCAGTGCGCAAGGTCCCGCCAGAATAAACGGTTCCTGCAAACTTTTTTGATATAATTCATCGGGGCTCAAAAGGGACTGCCCTCCAATTATAAGATTGCCCGGAGACACTGCATACCAGTATCCCCGGGCAATACAAAGTTAATTCTTATTTATTTTTGTTTTCGCAAGAAGCCTTGATGAAATCCCTGAACAGCGGATGAGCATGCATGGGATTAGACTTGAATTCCGGGTGGAACTGACAACCCAGGAACCAAGGATGGTCGGCAACTTCAACGATCTCTACCAGAGCTTCATCCGGAGAAAGACCACTCAGCACCAGACCTGCTTCAACAAGCTGATCTGCAAATTTTTCTTTGTTGAATTCGTAACGGTGACGATGGCGTTCCTGAATTTCAGTTTTGCCGTAAGCAGCCATCGCTTTAGTTCCTTCAACAACTTTACAAGGGTATGCGCCAAGACGCATGGTGCCGCCCTTATCACTTTCTTCGCAACGGTTTTCAGTCTTCTTGGTGCGGTAGTCGTACCATTCTTTCATCAGATAGATGACGTTATCATCACCTTCGGGGTTGAACTCTTCAGAGTTTGCCCCCTTAAGGCCCATGACGTTGCGGGCATATTCAATAACAGCACACTGCATACCGAGACAGATACCGAAGAAAGGCACTTTGTTTTCACGTGCATACTGAATAGCAGTGATCTTGCCTTCAACACCACGGTTACCGAAACCGCCGGGAACGAGCACGCCGTCACAACCGGCCAGCTTTTCCTTAACGTTCTCAGGAGTGATCTCTTCAGAGTTCACATAACGCAGGTTAACTTTGACTTCGTTTGCAACCCCGCCGTGGATGAGAGCTTCATGCAGGGATTTATATGCTTCCTTGAGATCAACATATTTACCGACGATACCAATTGTGGTTTCACCAGTCGGATTCTCAAGAGTATGGTTAAGCTTTCTCCATGACTCAAGATTACAATTCTTGGCCGGAAGCTTAAGCATAATAGCAATCTTCTGGTCCAGTCCTTCGTTGTAAAAGCTGAGCGGAAGCTGGTAGATGGACTTTACATCAACAGCAGTGAAAACCGCGTCACGGTCAACGTCACAGAAAAGAGCAATCTTGCGTTTGATATCTTCATCCAGATCAACTTCACTACGACAAAGAATGATGTCGGGGTGAATACCGATGCTGCGCAGTTCCTTGACGGAGTGCTGGGTCGGCTTGGTTTTAACTTCACCGGCAGCAGCAAGGTAAGGAACAAGAGTCAGGTGGATGTAAAGCACATTCTCGCTGCCGAGTTCGGAACGAAGCTGACGGATGGCCTCAAGAAAAGGAAGACCTTCGATATCACCAACGGTTCCGCCGATCTCGATAAGAGCAACGTCTTCGCCGTTGGGTACATTCATAACGGCATTTTTGATCTCATCAGTAATGTGCGGAATTACCTGTACGGTACCGCCAAGGTAGTCGCCACGACGTTCCTTGGTGATTACGTTGTGGTATACACGGCCGGAAGTCATGTTGTTTTTCTGACTCAGAGAAACATCAAGGTAACGCTCGTAATGGCCGAGGTCGAGGTCAGTTTCTGCACCGTCGTCAGTTACGTAAACTTCACCATGCTGAAAAGGGTTCATGGTGCCGGGGTCAACATTGATATAAGGATCAAGCTTCTGAATGGTTGCGGTCATTCCTCTGGCTTTAAGAAGTGCGCCGATGGATGCTGCTGCAAGCCCTTTACCAAGTGAGGACAACACGCCCCCGGTGATGAATATAAATTTGGTTTTCATAACGCTCCCGTCCCGTGGCGGACAATTTATTTTAAAATATCGCTGTTACATAAAACAAAATGGACAGCGAATAAAGTCGATAGCTATGAAAAAAACACAAAAAGGCACCCGCCCCGTTAACATTCTCATATTCAGGCGTATCCCACTTCAAAAAAATGTGTTAGCGGTACGTCCTGAGGAATATAGAGTGTTGACGGGAGGCTGACCCGCAATTATGTTCCTCTCTTCAAAACACGCATTAGATAGTCTTGGAATATTTCTATTGTCAACATCTGGAGGACAAAAATATATGGCCCGCGTAAAAGTTTTGGTCATCACCGGTTACGGAACCAACTGTGAACACGAGTCTGCTCATGCCGCTAAAAAAGCGGGCGCAGACGAAGTAGACATCACTTATTTTTCCGATCTTGCTGCAGGTAAAAAAACTCTGGAAGGATATAACTTCCTGATTTTTCCCGGCGGCTTTCTTGATGGAGATGACCTCGGAGCAGCACAGGCTGCCGCGCTCCGCTGGAAACACGCACACACCGCAGACGGCACCCCGCTTGTGGATCAAATTAAAAAATTCTTTGAAGACGGCGGCGTAATTCTTGGAATCTGCAATGGATTCCAGCTGCTGGTCAAACTCGGCCTGCTGCCCGCAGTCGGCGGTGAATACTTCACCCGTCAGGTTTCACTCAGCTACAACGATTCCGCAAAATACGAAGATCGTTGGGTACACCTCAAGGCCAACCCCGATTCCCCTTGCGTTTTCACCAAGGGAATTGAAACCCTTAACGTTCCCGTACGTCACGGCGAAGGTAAAATTATCCCCGCTGATGACGCCATGCTGGAAAAAATCGTGGAAAACAACCTCCACGCTGTTCAGTATATTGATCCTGAATCCGGCGAAGTGACCATGGATTATCCTGCCAACCCCAACGGCTCCCCGCTGGGTATTGCAGGCCTTACTGATCCCACAGGCCGCATCCTCGGACTCATGCCCCATCCCGAGGCATACAACCACCCCACCAACCACCCCAAGTGGACACGTGGCGACATCCCCACCCTCGGGTTGGCGTTGCTCGAAGGTGGCGTTAATTATATTAAATCGCTCTAAACAAAAAAGGGGGAGTTTAACTCCCCCTTTTTTTATTTATGACAAATATTATTACCAGAGGAACCCCGCCCGCTAATCCTCCACAGGGCCAGACATGGCGTTCCATGATGGACACTGCCATACGTGAAGCCTTCAAAGCCCGCCGGCACGAAGAAGTCCCCATCGGCGCTGCTCTTTTCACAGCAGAAGGCGAACTCCTCGCCACCGGAAACAATACCCCGCTGACTCAGAATGATCCCACCGGACATGCGGAAGTGAACTGCATCCGCAATGCCTGCAAAAATCTGGATAACTATCGTTTGCCACGCGGAACAATTCTTGTTGTCACGCTGGAGCCCTGTATCATGTGCCTTGGCGCTATTATCCATGCGCGGGTAGGAGGAGTTGTGTTCGGCGCTCCTGACCCTAAAGCCGGAGCCGTAGTATCCAATCTGGAAGGCACGGATTTATCTTTTGCCAACCATAAATTCTGGACCATCGGCGGGGTTTGTGAGAATGAGTGTAAAGAAATTTTACAAAGTTTTTTTCTGCATAAGCGCAAAAAGTAAATACAAGCTGGAATTTTGAAAAGTAGTCCCTGTAACATAACTCGATTGATCGTTTTTCTGCTCTTGGCATTATGTCTAATGCCAAGCGACAGCTTGCGTCCAATCGATAGCAGAGAACAACTTACTCACGATTCCAGTTTTCTCCACTCTGCTCCTAAAGCTGCAGGATCACCGTCATACATAGTCGAGCTATCCCAGCCGGCTGACAACTTTATTTCCGAACAAGAACGGCCCCTGACTTTAACCACCGCAAAATTCCATGTTGATTTTGTCAGGGCTACCGCATTTCTATCTAAAGAAGTATCTAGAGGCTTCATACCTCGTATTGCGCACAGGATCATCCCTACACGCGCACCTCCGTTTGTTTAAATCGAGTACAGAATCCAACTGATCCCACCAAGACCCATTTTGTCTTAGGTGATTTAATTACTCTTTTTAAAAAAAATTGAGGACTACTTACTTATGTCTAAATTAGCATCGTCTAACACTGAAAAGTCACTTTCGTCAGATTCTAAAACTGAAACAACTTCCAACGGACAGCTATCCATAGGACTCACGCTGGCTGCAATTGCGGCGTTTTTTGTCCTGTTTGTCTGGATCTGCGGCGTATAAATAACCCTAAAAACAAAGTCCCTAGGCGATATCCTCGCCTAGGGACTTCTTTTCACTAAACTATCTCAACTTTTACTTCTTTTTATTCTTCTTTTTTTTATCTTTTTTCTTATTATTCTTCCGCTCTTCGCGCTCAGCCTTTTTTTCTTCTTTCAGTCTAGCACGATCCTCTGCTGCATCTTCTTTACGCTTTGCCTTTTCCGCCTTTGATTCTTCCTTGCGGGTCTCACGCTCTTCTTCTCTTTCATCCTTTAAACGCTCACGCTCTTCTTTATCACGTTCACGATCGGATTCTCTATCTTCTTTAGCACGCTCACGTTCTTCCTTATCCCGCTCGCGCTGAGCTTCGCGCTCTTCTTTTTCTCGTTCACGCTGAGCCTTGGCACTTTCCAGCTCGTCTTTCTTATTTCCTTTGCCCTTGCCTTTACCTTTCGCCGCCAGAGCAACACCGCCGATCATCGGCACACAGACCAAAACTGATGCGGCGGCAATACGTTTAATGATGCTACGCCGAGTGAATCTTTCCTTCATAACCTTTCTCCCTTTGTATATTTTTCATTCAGTCACAAGCTATTTTACTATGTTTTATAAAACAGGCGACTTTAATTATTTGCTCCGGTATCAAAAATTCCAATCTGGTTCCCCAGCCGGACTTTAATGGCCCCGGATTTGTACTTGCCCGGCTCAAAAATCAGAATGACCAACGATCCACCGTAAAGGAAGTGACCAAGCTCATCACCTCGCTTAACCGCAACAGAACCATTCCCTTTCAAAAACTTATTTTCGAATATGACTGAGCCAACGGTGCTTAATCCTACTGGTACAACTCCTACCAACCCATACTTTCCGGTATCAATGATAAAATACCCACGCTGATAACTTTCAAAGGCGCCGAAACTGGCTCCGAAATAGCCAACATTACCACTGGGAGGAACAAACTTCGGAAAATCTTCCATACCCAACAAAGCGCCATCAACGAGCCTTGTCTCAAGAACCTTTCCACTCACAGGTGAATGGTAATGATGATAAGTGTTAGGCATTAAAATGCAGGACATTGCGGTTCCGCCCACAAATTTCTCCCAATATTTCGATCCAGCAAGCAATTGCCTGATATTAAGTACCTGCATCCCCTTAGTGGGAATTGTCGCGGATTCTGCAACGAGCTTCGCCGGGATGGTATTCACGATGGCATCAGTAGGAGCGCCAATTACATAATCCCGCTCCGGCATCGTTTGCGGTCTTACCTTTTTGATATCCTTAAATTTACGCGAGAAAAACTCATTGTAAGATTTGAATCCACCGTCAGCAGCCTTCGGATCAGGGAGGACATACTCTTCTTTTTCAATACGCGGGTCCGCAAGCCAGCGAGCAACAAATTTAGTTGAAGCTTTACTGTTAAGAAAATCACCACGCTCTTTAGCGAAATTATCAAAAATCATAACTCCCGGACGGGTTTGAAATGCAGCCCTGCCGAATGGATTTTTGTAAGCAAACAGGTCCATCTGCTCGATGTACAAAAGTCCATTATCCGAACTTCCCTTTGCCTCAGGTAAAAATGAACACCACTCGACAAAGAAAGGAACCATGTCCGCAAAGGATTTACCCTGCCAAGGGTTTCCACCGGCACGATATCCTTCCGGAATAGGTTGTATATTCTGAAAAGCCTCATCAATAAGCAACTTGAAAACTTGATCTCCTTCATAAGATTGCACAAGCTCTGAAATTGATTCCTTACAAGGACAATCATCGGGAATGGTATAGCCTGCGCCGAAACTAATGTATGGAATAGAAAGAAAAACCAGCAGGATTAAGGTAAATGTTAAATATTTTTTGCTCATAACCACTCCCTCCTGAAATGAAATAATAGTTAACTTAATCGTCAACGAAACACATGGAAGACAATCCTAAGCATACTACATTTATAGAATCCCTGAAATCAGAAAACAGCCGGATAGATGCAACTCGCATCTATCCGGCATTATATGCCTATTTAAAATTACGCTCTTCAATCCCGATCATTTATGCTTGCCAAGTCCCTTAAAAAAACATATAAATCGTGCCTTCCAAGACCGGATCGCCGGAATCGGTCTTGCTTATAAACGCGGAGAGGTAGCGAAGTCCGGCCGTAACGCGCTCGACTCGAAATCGAGTTATGGGTCAAACCATACGTGGGTTCGAATCCCACCCTCTCCGCCAGAAATTAAGAAAGGACTTAGAATATAACTTCTAAGTCCTTTTTCTTTAATTATCTTCGTGCATACACAAAAGACCGAAGACATATATCAATAGCACCGATCACCCATTCCTTTAGAAGCAAACAATATCTATATCAAAATATATTCAAAAAATTCATACATATAAGGTTAGTTTGGCAAAGAAAACTTTCTAATTTGTTAAGTTATTTTAATATAGGCATTGACTACAGTGACAAGTAGTATAATAAGACTACATTAAATTTGAATATTTGAGGTAGTCGCACATGCCAGCAACAATTTTGAGCATCAGCTTAATCGCTCTTTTTCTCGCTTTCGCGTTTAAGAAAAAACAATCAAAACTATTTATTGCTGCCTCTGACACAAATCAATTTAAGACACTCCCTTTATGTACCTGTAAAAAAAATCTCCAATTCCCGATAGAATTATCTAAAAAGCAATCTTACATCATCCAAGGTCAAGCTGTATCATTTACCGTTTGTCAATGTCTTCGTTGCGGTGGAATATTTGGCTGTCCATTAGAGGATTTCAACCACTTTATTAAACACGCTCCAAACAGCAAAAAACACGGATTATTGAATTCTTTTTACGAAAAGATGGAACCTCCACTATAACCCTGACGTAACCTATATAAATCAAAACCAAATCTAAACTCCGAGAACACTTCACATCTTCTCAAGCCCCAACTCATCCCTAACAAATTTATTTGGTCGACTTGTTGCGCGCCATAAGCTAAATGGGCAGCAACAGGAGAACCAATGCTGATCGAAATTTCAAAAGACCTGACCATTACCGATGCCCCCGAAGAACTGATTGATGAGATCAAGGAAGCTTTGACCTTGATGAACCCTGATTATATCAATGCGATCAAATACCGTGGCAGGGTCGGAAAACGCATCCCTAAATATATTAAAATGTGGTCTGGTGACCGTAAGAAAAGACTGCATTGCCCACGCGGATTCGGCATTGAACTACACCAAATCGCCAAGGCAGCGGATATTGAGCCGACATACGAAGATAAGCGACTCGAACTTGATCCTGTAGATTTTTCGTTCAAGGGTGAACTGCGCCCATACCAGCAGGCTGCCCTGCAATCTTTTTCAAACCAGACCCAAGGATTACTTGAAGCCGGAACCGGGGCTGGCAAAACCGTCATGGCGCTGGCTCTGATTGCCGAGCGCAAACAGCCATGCCTGATCATCGTTCATACCAAAGAACTGCTCATGCAGTGGATTGACAGGATCAACCAGTTTCTGGGCATTGAAGCGGGACAGATCGGTGGAGGCAAGTTCAAAATTAAGCCACTGACCGTGGCAACAATCCAGACAGCCCGCAACCGTTTAAAAGACCTGAAAAAGACCTTCGGGCATATAGTAGTCGATGAATGCCACCGTACTCCGGCCAGCACTTTTCAGAAGGTGGTTAAAAATTTTGATGCAAAGTACCTAACCGGATTATCCGCCACCCCCTACCGTGCAGACGGTCTGGATCGCATGATCAACCTCACCCTCGGCCCTGTGGTGCACCGGGTTAACCCGGACCTGCTGCGCAATACCGGAGCAATTCTTAAGCCGGAAATTTTCACTGTCGAAACCGCATTCCGCTTTGCCGGAAATGCTTCTGAAGAATATTCACTCATGATGACCGCCATTGCTGAAGATTACCCGCGCAACAAGATCATTGCATCCTGCGTGAGCAAGGAACTGCAACAGAATCCGGGAACCATGCTTATGGTGGCGGACCGCACAGCCCACCTCGATGCACTTTCTGATCTTTTGTTTGATCAGGGCGTAGAAGTAGCCGTGCTGACCGGGAAGACTCCTGCCGGAGAGCGCGAAGAAATCATTAATGACCTTAACGCAGGCAAGATCAAAGTGCTGGCCAGTACTGCATCGCTCATAGGCGAAGGCTTTGATTGTCCAGGTCTTTCTACCCTTTTCCTCTGCTCCCCCATTAAATCCAAAGGCAGGCTGGTCCAGATCATCGGCAGGATTCTGCGCCCCGCAGACGGCAAACGCCCGAGGCTCTATGACTTTGTAGATATTGAAGTGGGAGTGCTCAAGCACAGTGCCGGACTCAGGCAGAAAATTTATGCTGAGATTGCATAAGGACAGTATGTTTAAAAAAGATAAGGAGGGAATACGAGTTCCCTCCCCGGCTAATCGCTATACAGCGACCAAGCTCTGCTGTTTCATCAGTTCGATTCTCATTGTCTCATTTCGCACCTTTTCTTCTTCGATACGAATTCGACGATGTTCAAACCACCGCTCAATACAGTGATCTAGAATCATCCCTTTAGGCAGCAACATTGTCAGTATATAATTAACAATTTTCATTATTGTATTTCTCCTATTAGTTTATTTTGTACAAGCCCGAAAATCGGGCAAAACATATTGCTGCACAAATTCTAAAGAAGAAACTTACTGACAGACATTATCTATCAGCTAAGCGTCAAAATCGTCAATGTTTCTATTTATTACTTGCAATACTATTGCATATACCTATAATCAAAAACAAGACACAAAAAATATAGCTTAATTAGGGCATTAACTAAAAAATGACCACAGAAGAATATAATTTTTGGAATTTAATTTTTAGCGGTTTCACAGCTTTTGGAACAGTGGGAGCTACTTTTTTCGCCGTTTGGCAAGTATTCAAAAAAAATCGGCCTAATCTAAATATTTTTTTTGACGGAGGTTACAAAGGCAAAGAACAAATCTACACTGAAAGAATTTTCGTATCGAACACGGGTGGCTTCTATGAACGAATAATCAGCTTTGGGATCGAAACTGGAATTGGACCATTGTCTCTGAGATCACCACTAAACTATGCAACAACAGAAAGAGAACCAACATTCCCAATCAACTTGGCTCCAGGAACTTTTGATGGATATGAACTAACACCAGACAATCTATCAAGGCTCTTGTATATGGTTATAACAAACGGCCTAGTTCTCACTCCAATTAGAATTCGAAGAATTATTTCAGACAAACTTTTTTTTCTTTTCTTACTCAACAACACAAAAATATGTGTTTATTCAGACAGAGGCGGAGTGATAAAAAAAAGACTTGATTCCAATATAAAATCATTAATTAAAGCATATCATCAAAAAACTAAATCCTCTTATAAAAATTGACGAAACAGATCATAACTCCTACCCCGCCATACCCTGACTATTGCGCACCGCCTCCCGCGGGGTATATCCGAAATGCCGTTTGAACTCACGACTGAATTGTGAGGGACTTTCATACCCCACCATATGCGCGGCGGAACTGGCCTGTTCCCCTTGAACAACCATAAACTGGCGGGCCTTTTCCAAGCGTATCCTCTTCAGATACTGTACCGGAGTCAATGCGGTCACGGCTTTAAAATGATTGTAAAATGAACGCACGGACATATTCGCACTTTTTGCAAGATGGTCGATGTCGATTCCCTTATCGTAATTATCGTGGAGAAAGCGCAGTGATTTGGCGATCAAAGCATAGTCCGATTCCCCGAAAGCCGCAGAAGCCAACAAATGCCCGTGTTTGCCCATAAGAATATGATAGTAAATTTCCCGGATGATCTGCTTGCCGAAGATATTTGCTTCCTTGCGCGACTTCAAAACCTTAAGTAAACGGATTGTCGACTCCATCACATTGTTGGTCAACGGCTCGAAGTATATGCCGGAAGAGCTGGAGATTTTTTCCAGCGCCTGCTTGTCATATTTATTGATAAATTCCACCAGATCCTGAATCACTTCGAAATCAAGGGGAACCGTAATACTGAGTAGCGGATTATCAACATCAGGAACAACTTCGATATCGAGCGGGACAATGGCAGGAACGACTAGAAATTCATCTTCACCGTACGTGAATGTAGCATCGCTCAAGTGACAAATTTTATGTCCGTAAACAGCAATGCAGAAACATTGTTCATAGATTAACGGAGACTTGGGTTTATGTTCTGAAACACGAACAAGTGTAACCTCTTCAAGAAAGGTTTCATTAATCCCTTCGCGGACCGCCCCGTCATCGAGGGCTTCTTTCAGTTCATCCAACAGTTTTTTATCCTGAATGCTCATTTTATACTCCAAGTAGCGAAACTTTGTGCTAGCATGCTTACCAATGTTGCATATGAATTCTACCGAAATATGCGCATCTTGCAAAATAAGGCAAACTGTTTGCAAAAATAGGTATTCATTAAAAACAGCACACAGGGCATAAAATAGCCAAAACATCACTCAAAAACATAGGAGTTAAAAATGCTTAACTTTAGCTTTTACAATCCGACCAATATTGTTTTCGGCGAAGGCCAGCTTCAGGAATTGGATAACCTTGTCCCTAAAGATGCCAAAGTGCTTATCACTTACGGTGGCGGCAGCGCCAAGAAGACCGGTCTTCTTGACCGAGTAAATGCCGAGCTTGCCAAAAGCGGCCGCACTGTAGTCGAATTCGGTGGAATTCCTGCAAACCCGAAATTCGAAGTTTTAATGGATGCCATCAAAATTGTCCGTGACGAACAGATTGACTTCATTCTTGCCGTGGGCGGCGGGTCCGTTATCGACGGAACCAAATTCATTGCACTGGCAGCACCAGCCAAAGCATACGAAGGCAGAGAAAAAGAACTGATGCACTTCGGTTTTACCCCTGTTCCAGTTGATTCAGCTGTACCCTTCGGAACCGTGCTGACGCTTCCGGCAACAGGATCGGAAATGAACAACGGTGCTGTAATCAGTGATGGCGAAGACAAACTTCCGGTCTTCTCCACCCACACATTCCCAAAGTTCTCCATCCTCGATCCGAAGATCACCTTCACCCTGCCTAAAACTCAGGTGGCTAACGGCGTTGTGGACACATTTATTCACACCATTGAGCAATACCTTACCTACCCTGTAGAAGGTCGTTTTCAGGACCGCACAGCAGAAGGAATTTTGCAGACTCTGATTGAAATCGGCGAAACAACCGTTAATGAGCCTGAAAACTACGATGCCCGCGCCAACCTTGTCTGGTGTTCCACCATGGCCCTCAACGGTCTTATAGGTGCAGGTGTCCCACAGGACTGGACCACTCATATGATCGGCCATGAACTAACCGCCCTCACCGGATTGGATCACGCCAAGACTCTGGCTGTAATGCAGCTTGCCAACTGGAAGGTCCGCCGGACGGAAAAAAGAGAAAAGCTCATCCAGTATGCCGAGCGGGTCTGGGATATCCGCGAAGGCGATGATGACGCTCGCATTGATCAGGCAATTGCCAAGACCGAAGAATTTTTCAACTGTATAGGTATGGCAACCAGACTTTCTGATTATGAAATCGGTCCCGACATTGTTGACCGGGTTGTCGCCGGCCTTGAAAAACACGGCATGACCAAGCTTTCCGAGCGCGGCGATGTCACCCCGGAAATTTCCCGTAAAATGCTCGAAACAGCACTCTAAAAGACAAAGGGCCGTAGTACTGAGTACTACGGCCCTTTAAATTTACTACCTTACAAATACTACATCTCTACCTTGAACGGCCAGCCCATAATGCCGCCTTCCATAACTTTAACGTTGGTCCAGCCGTTTGCCTCAAGCACTCGCTGGGCTTCATAGCCACGCATGGATATCTTGCAGAAAGTAATGATCTCCGCATCCTTGTTTTGCGGCAATTGATCAAGAGCATTGCGCAGTTTGCCAAGAGGAATAAGATTTTCCCCTACGTTCAAACGCATCTCCTCAAATTCATTGGGTGCTCGCACATCCAGAATGAACGGCTTTTCACCTGCGTCCAACCTCTCTTTCACTTCAGCATTGCTGATCCCGGTCATCTGTCCGGCCATCTTATTATCAAGGATGTGCGCGGTAGTGATAAAATGGTCAATAGCAAGAGAAAACGGAGGAGCATACGGCAGGTCAGCCATACCCACTTCCCAAATGGTGTTGCCGTTCATTACCGCCATTGCAGCCTCGGCCAATTGGCGGTTCACCTCGCCGGGGCCTACGCACTGAAACCCAAGAATGCGTCCGGTTGCGGCATCAGCAACCATCTTTGAAACCAGCAGCTTGGCCCCCATGAAACCGGGCTTGTCCGGACTGGCATTGGTTGCGGTAATAACATCATACCCTTCTGCTTTAGCACGCTGTTCGGAGAATCCGGTAGCTCCGGCACTCAGATCAAAGACCTTGCATATTCCGCTGTTCACAGTTCCGGGAAACTTGTGCTTATCACCACGGGCGATATTATCCGCAACGACACGGGCCTCAAGGTTAGCAAGGTCACCATAGGGAGCATAGGTTTTCTTTCCAGTGATACGCTGGGTTATCTCAACGCAATCCCCGGCAGCATAAATGTCAGGATCGGAAGTTCGCATGAAATCATCAACTGCAACACCTCCGAATCCGCCGATTTCTAGCCCGGCTTCTGCTGCAAGCTTGGCATTGGGAGTTACACCGATAGCAACAACAGCAAGTTCGCATGGGACCACAGAACCGTCATTAAGTTTAACTCCGGTCAGTTTGCCATTCTCACCCAAAAATTCAGCCACGCCGTTATCAGTATGGACAGTGACACCTTTGGAAGCAACGTGTTTCTCCACCAACTTAGCGATTTCCCAGTCCAGAAACATAAGCAGCTGAGAAAGCATTTCTACAACATTCACATTCATGCCGGACTCGGACAGAGCCTCGCAAACTTCAATTCCGATCAGCCCGCCACCGACAATGACTGCGTCCTTAACCTTACCGGAATCAACCAGTTCACGCAGTTTATCTGCATCGCGCATTTCGGAAAGTGAACGAACTCCTTCGAGATCAATCCCGGGAATAGGAGTACGGCGCGGTGTAGCCCCAGTACATAGGACAAGTTTATCGTATGCCACTGAGCAGGACTCACCTGTCAAAACATCCGTGCAGGACACAGTCTTATTGTGACGGTCGATAGCTGTTACTTCAGTGTTAACCCGAGCACTAACCCCCTTGGCTGCGGCAAAAAAACCTTCATCGCGCACGACCCCGGTGGGTGTGGCAAGCAAAGCATTTCGCTCATCAAAATTACCGCCTATGTAGTACGGATAACCGCATGAAGCCATGGATAACTCCGGTGCCTTCTGAAGCAGAACCACTTCCGCATCAGCATCAAGACGCTTGGACCGAGCTGCAGCCTTGGGTCCGGCAGCAGAACCGCCGATTACGACTATCTTTTTGGAACTCATCTGTATCTCCTTTTCACTTTCAGCTTAAATTGAGTCATGGATTGAATTGGCTTGAGCATACAGATCAACAAATTTAGCGCATTGATCCAGATCAACGGGACTGATTTATTACAGAAAAACAGACAGATCTAACTTTCAGCGAACTTTATCATTATAAGACAAACAAAAGACATCTCGGTCTCAATCATAAATCTTTATATTTACTTTTCTAATGGACCAATCCCCACCTCTATCGTATAATTTTGCTTAAATCATTCAACATTTAAGGATGTACCGTGAGAGAGAAGAAGCCAACATACGAAGAACTGGAGCAGCGTGTGGCTGAACTGGAAAGGCGCGAAGAACAAAACGAATGCCTTAATTCAGTTCATTTCTTTTTGGATGCCAACACAAAATCCTCTCTTGTCATGGACATTCTCTTCGATTCCATCCTCAGTGGAATTATCATTGTAGATGCTGAAGAATTCACCATTGTTGAAGTCAATAGCACAGCCCTTGAAATGCTGGGACGCAACAAGAATGAGGTAATCGGCAAGGTATGCCATAACTTTGTATGCCCTGCGGAACGCGGAAAATGTCCTATTGCTGACCTTGGGCAGACTGTGGATATGTCTGAACGAATCCTACTCACGGCTAAATCCGGCAATCGCAATATCCTCAAGACTGTCAAAACCCTTAATATTAAGGATAAAAACTACTATATCGAAAGTTTCATCGACATAACCGACCAAAAGAAAGCTGAACTGGATAAAGAAGAACTCATTAAAGAACTTTCGGAAGCCCTTGAAAAGGTGAAAGTACTCAGTGGACTTATGCCTATCTGCGCTAAATGTAAAAAAATACGAGATGACAAAGGCTATTGGAATAATCTTGAATCATTTATTGAGAAGTACTCCGAGGCATCATTCAGCCACGGACTCTGCCCGGAATGCTCAGATGAAATGTATGGCGATCAGCAGTGGTATATCAAGGGCAAAGAAAAACGGAAGAAAAACAAAAAAGATTAGAAATCCATAAAAAAACGGACACAAGCTCAAAAGCATGTGTCCGTTTTTTTTGTTTTAACAAAAAGGCCTAGTTGGGCAACTTGCGATGCATCTTTTCCGGAGCCGGATCAGCGATATCGCCATAAGTCTGTCGACCTTCGTGGTCTTCCGGAAGATGCTCAGTTACAGGCATGCCTTCCGCATTAACAAACAGCATACAGTGACAGTACTTGTAGGTCTTCATGTCCGAGCAGGGACAAAGCCATTCACGCTCGGCAACCGCCTGCTGTTTGTCCGGATAAAAACGGCAGGGACAGAGGGGGCGTTTAAGATCATCAAGATGCATGGCCAGACCGGTGGTCACAGCATCGGAAACATCCTTCATGGGATGAAGGTTCAGTCCGGTACGTTCACAATACTTCTCCACATAATTGGAGATCAATTTTACACTTTTTTCAGTAGGCTGAGACAATGCTATCACCTTATATATTGATATTTTAATACAAATTACGCACTACGAAAGACTAGTGGAATTTCTTAGTGCGTAAGCAACGGCTAATTAACATTCATTGCGAGATAATGAAAGTGATTAATTGCCGTATAAAATTTCTTAAATAATATTTCAGACTATTAACGCGTCAACAATGGCAATAATTCTCCTGCCTTGCTGATTTCAACATACTCGCGACCACAGAGATCATCTTCACATACGACCTCATGAACCCAGGTAGTATGAAATGGAATATGTACAGCCCTTCCGCCAATACCCACAACCGGAAGAATGTCTGATTTAACAGAATTACCGACCATGAGAAATTCATCATGACGAATGCTGTGCTTATGCAGAATACGCTCGTAAGCAGCCTCATCCTTCTCGGCAAGAATCTCAATGTGATCAAAATACACAGACATGCCGGAAAGACTTATTTTGCGTTGCTGTTCAGCCACATCACCCTTGGTAATCATTAGCAACTCATAGTCACTTCCCAAAGTGCGCAGCACCTCTTCAACTCCTGCAATAGGTTCCACAGGAGCTGTCAGCATCGCCCTTCCAACAGCAATTATATGTTCAATCTCAGAACTTTTTATCTTATCAGGAGCCGCTATGTTTGCCGCCTCAATCATGGAAATAACAAAACACTTTACCCCGTACCCAAAGACGGCAACGTTTCGGGACTGAGTCTTCTCCAAAATCCGCGTAAACTCTTCTGCCGGTATATATGCAGACATCATTTCTGCAATTTCAGCCTTGGCCCGGTCAAAAAAAGGTTCATTTACCCACAAAGTATCGTCAGCATCGAAGGCCACCGCCCTTACTTTTCCATGAAACATTACTTTCTCCTTGCAGGAAAACTAAGTACTGACCTGCTACAAGTCAAATATGAATTTTTAGGACAGATCTGATCTCATCGGCTTCAAAATTTCATCCAAACACAAAAGAAGCACATCTTTAATCAAAGCGGTATAAATAGCGCAGCTCACAAACATCGTGCCCGGTATCTCCTAACGAATCTTTCTGCATTTCAAATCCTAATGCTTTGTAGAGCGAGATAGCCTCGCGCAGTTCACCTGTAGTTTCGAGATAACAGGCCTCATAGCCAAAGTTTCGAGCAAATTCCAATGCCATGAGAACCAGCCTCCTGCCCAGCCCCCTACCACGACACTCAGAAGTAAAATACATTTTCTGCAACTCACAGACATTACCACTACCGCCCTGCAAGGCAGCAACACCGCCTCCGCCAACAACCTGCCCCTTGTACTCAACCACCCAATAACGCGAGCCTTTATCAGCATACACACTACTCATATGATCAACCGAAGGATCACCCACAGCAAAGCCGTCCTCGGCGCGCAAACCATACTCCTCCGAAACAAGACGTATAACACGTGCAACGGCATGATCGTCCGCAGCCGTTATGGGACGTATGTAAAACCCTTCCTGTAATCGGCTATAACGGAGCGCTTTGGCATAAGACTGCAACCCCCGCCCTACTATCTCTCGCTCATGAGCACCAAGCATTCCCAGAGCGCACCCGACCTGATCGTCGGCTTCCGCATGCACCAAAGAAACTCGCTCCCTGCCTGCGTCAGTGATGAACACATCTTTAGCCCTGCGATCCGCATCATTTGACTTAAATTCCACAAGACCTTGATTTCCCAGTGTCTTGAGAGCCCGACTCGCATTGGACTTATCTATAAGCAACAAGTCAGCCACTTCCTGAACAGAAAGAGACTCAACAGTTGATAATTCAATAAGCGAATGTATCTCAGACACGCTTAGCCCTTGCGAACACGCTCGGTTTGCAACCAACTTCCACTCACGTGCAAGACTACGTGAATATTGCCTTATCTGTCGGACTTGATCCTTGTTCATTTTTGCTCCCTTTAAATATTTAGTTGCGATACGCAACTAAATATTTAAAGCAGCACTGTGTGTCAAGCAACATTTCTTAAAGAGAATTAATCAGAAGGCATCGGCAATACACTGTAATAAACAAAAAAATGGCACAAGTCTTCATTCCTGCGCCATTAAAAACGTTCCTACGAACATGAAATATTGTTTTTTAAATTGTCTGAGAAAAATCTATCGCTTCAACCGGACAGACCAGCATGCAGCTTCCACATTCATCACAGCGGGAGCCGTCAACCCGGTAGACATCTCCCGGAACAATCGCCTTGAAGGTACATGCTCCTAGGCATTCCCCGCAGGCAATACATTTTTCAGGGTTTATGCGCCCCCCGGCTTCATTAAACCCCTCACCGCCAAAAGCAAAACGAGTTCGCAAAAGTTTATGATCGCGATGCTCCATTTCAAAATCGAAGTCAAATATTTCGCCTTTGCCCTTGTGTACACAAAACAAACGGATGGCAGGGTAACGTTCGTGATCCTCAAGCACATATTTATGGATCGGATTTCCGGCTTCAGCTTTTGCGCGCAATTCATCCATGGAAACTTCACGGGCTTCCCCGGTAATTCTCAAAGTGTACCCCGGAGGAAAATAAGGCTGACCATCGCTGTTCTTTCCTTCCTTGCGGCTGGTGGGATAAATTCCGCACATGGAAACTTGGGGATTGGATTTAAGCTGGCGGTAAAAAGGCTTTACATTCATTGTCAGAAAATAAATCCCTTCATCATCCCCGCCGCAAAAACTGATTATCCGGCTATGCATTTTTCCACCATCAAGGGTGGTAACAGACAGGCAACCTATCTTCTCAGCCGCTTGAGTAATATCTTTCAAAGTCATGAATTATCTCCTTTCTGCAAAAATTAACTGCAAAAAAGGTTAACCCATGATCGCTTTTAAACGAAGGTGATTTTATACCAATTGCTGGTACTTTCCTCTTACATGCTCCCGGAAAACAGATGGAGTAAATCCGGTCTCACGCTTAAAAAACCTGCCAAAATATGAGGGATCTTCAAATTTAAGTTCATAGCAGATTTCTGAAACATTCTTATCGGAATTAGCCAGCATACGTTTGGCAGTATTGATCAACTCATTACGGACAATCTGCCCCGGAGTCATACTGGTAACTTCTTTGATCACAGCGCTAAGCCTGCTCACACTGACATTCATTCTTTCCGCATAATCCTGAACCCGTAACTGAGGACTATGGTGAGCTGAAACAAGTTTTTTGAATTCCCTGACCATAGGATTTTCCACCCGTGCACCTGGCCGCTGCATCCTGTCGGCAAACATACGCTGCAAACAAACCATAAGTATGTGGAAATATGACCGCAATACAGTTTCAAACCCCGGCTTTTTAGAACTGAATTCCCGACAAAGACTAGACATCACGCTGCCCAGCTCGGCTTTCTGATCAGTTGAAAGCATGAACATTGGGGAATTGATTACGCTATTGAAAAATTCAAGTTCATAAGCACTATGGATAGGCGCTTCCGGTGACTTGAGAAAGTCATCGGTAAAAACCATTACAAAACCGTCCACAATATTTTCAGGATTCCATAGGTGTAATTGCCCGGGGGATACGAAATACAAAGAACCGGGAATAATGTCATAGGTCTCAAAATCAATAACGCAACTGCCACTACCGGCAGAAACGTAATGGACTACATAAAATTCATGTAAATGCGCTTCCTGAACATCACTGATAGGGCAGCCTGTCCCATCAGTGAACGGATATATTTTAAAATTAGACTCAATGCCCATGAATTCTTCTGCTTTATGCACGGTATGGTTCTCTTTCATAGCAGCTGAGTATCACCAGCAATAACTATACATCAAGGATAAAAACGCGCTCATCAAACGGCATTATCCGAACGTCCAGATAACCCAGTCTTAATTTTGAGAATTAAATACTGACTTTACACATAAAAACGGATAAGGTTTACCTGTAAAACACAATTTAACCTTGCAGACCCAATAAAATTATAATGAAACACCTATTTTCACTCATTATTTATTTATCATTGGTTATCCCTGCACCGGTTCAGGCTAAAAACGTCATCAACTGGTATCATGCGGACTTTCCTCCTTCGAGCATTATGTGCGGAGAAATGAAAGGAAAAGGGCATGAGAACTATCTGGAAGATAAACTTCAAAAAGCCCTGCCAGAATACCAACACTTTGAGCACATAGCCAACTACGGACGTATTTTAAAACAGCTTTCTGAAAACAACGGTTGTTGTGTGACGCTGCTGAAGACAAAGGAACGTGAAAAATTCATTGAATTCAGCAATCCGATAATGCCTTATATTTCCAACGGGATTATTACCCTTAAATCCAAATTAGACGCCTTTAGGCCTTTCATTGATGAAGAGGGGTACATCTCAATAAAAGACCTGTTCGATTCCTCTTCCATGCGTATGGGAATCTCCATGGGACGCCGTTACGGAGGCATGGTAGATAATATTGTAGATAACAATAAAAAATCAAAAAAAATAAAAGTTCACTACAAAATGGACTTGCTTGAAACACTGGTAAAAAATATTCAGGCCAACCGAACCATTGACTATGCCATAGGCTTTCCCCACGAATTGCAGTGGCTTATCTCTCAAGGCCTTATTGAGGATAAATTTATTTTCATCCCCATACGCGAGATGCCCGAATACGTTCTCAGCTACGTAGGCTGTACCAAGAACAAATGGGGCAAAAGAATCATCAATAAAGTCAACGACATCATCAACGGGCAATACGAAGAACAATATAAAAAACAATACCAGCAGTATCTCCCCAAAGATATGATCGAATTGCATGATAAGTGTTCATCAAATATCTTCCCATTGAAAAGTAATTGATTTTACTTAAATTTATCATATAATTAATCCGAAAAAACGGTCCTATACCGAAAACAAGGGAGTAATTATGGGAATTCTTGATGGTTTAATGGGCAATGCCTCTGAAATAGATATTGATGATGTACAGGAAGAACTCTCCCCCATACTGGGAGATAGCGAAAAAGTAGAACGAGCCTTTAAAGTCATCCGCGACATGTATGTTTTTACCTCCGGAAGACTTATTCTTATTGATAAACAAGGGCTGACCGGTAAAAAAGTTGAGTACTTATCTATTCCCTACAAATCCATCTCCAACTTTTCCGTGGAAACTGCAGGCCATTTTGACATGGACTCGGAACTGAAAATGTGGGTTTCCGGACGTCGTGAGCCTATCTCCAAAGAGCTGAAGAAAGGCAGCGATGTTGTAGGCATCCAAAAACTGCTTGCAAATAAGATTCTGAGATAACACTCTATCTTAAGCCACTGATTATGCTTTATCAGCAATTTGAGCCTGCCCCAATCCGGCAGGCTCTTTTTATGTCCGATTAAACTTGATTCCCGCCCCTCGAATCCATACACTCTGCCGCACAAATAAAAAATGATCACAAGGAAAATATAATGGGATACAAAAACACCAAAGAATGCCTTGATGCACTTGAAGCCAAAGGCGATCTGCTACGCATAGATCAGGAAATTAACCCGAATATTGAAGCCGGGGTTATCCAAAGGCGTATATTTCAAGCGGGTGGCCCTGCCCTGCTCTTCACTAATGTGAAAGGCTGCAAATTTCCAATGGCCGCCAATATCTTCGGCACCAAAGAAAGATTGCATTTCATTTTCCGCGATACCATCGAAACCGTGGAACGGCTCATGAAGCTGAAAATGTATCCCATGGAAGCCATAAAAAAGCCGTGGCAATACCTCGGTGCACCGCGCACAGCATATCACACCATGCCGCGTAAACTTTCCGAAGGTCCGGTAACCGCCAACGAGACCACCCTTGCCCAGCTACCGCAGCTCAAATCATGGCCTATGGATGGGGGGGCATTTGTGACCCTGCCGCAGGTCTATTCCGAAAGCCCGGAAAACCCCGGATTCGCCGGTTCCAACATCGGCATGTACCGGGTGCAGATTTCAGGCAACGAATACAACAATACAGAAGTAGGCCTGCATTATCAGATTCACCGCGGCATAGGACATCATCATGCGCAGGCACTGAAAAAAGGTGAGCAACTTAAGGTAAATATTGTTGTAGGCGGAGCACCGTCCATGAGCATTGCCGCTGTTATGCCGCTTCCTGAAGGACTTGCGGAAATATTCTTTGCAGGAGCACTCGGCGGTCACCGCATCCCTATGGTCATGCGTCCTAACGGGCTGCCTGTCCCTGCTGAAGCGGACTTCTGCATCTGCGGAACCATCAGCAATGAACAAAAGCCTGAAGGCCCCTTTGGTGACCACATCGGCTACTACAGCCTGACTCACGATTTTCCAGTACTCAAAGTTGATAAAGTGTACCACCGCAGTGACGCCATCTGGCCTTTCACCACAGTAGGACGTCCGCCACAGGAAGATACCATGTTCGGTGACTTCATCCATGAACTGACATCTGAACTGGTGCCGTCAGTCTTTACCGGTGTACACGAAGTACATGCCGTGGACGTAGCCGGAGTACATCCGTTGCTGCTGGCAGTGGGCAGTGAGCGCTACGTACCCTACGCTGAAGAGCGCCAGCCACAGGAATTGCTGACAAATGGAATGGCCTTACTGGGCAATACCCAGACAGCCCTTGCAAAATACCTTTTCATCGGTGCCAAAGAAGACATGGAGCATGGCGAGAACTGCCACAACATCCCGGTTTTCTTTAAACACATGCTTGAACGCGCCAATCTTAAGCGCGACCTGCATTTCATCACCAGAACCACAATCGACACTCTCGATTACTCCGGCATGGGCTTCAATGAAGGTTCCAAACTGATCTTCGCCGCTGCCGGATCGAAGAAACGAGAACTGGGCACAGAACTCCCTAAACTGCCCACCCTGCCTGACGGCTTCGGTGAAGCTAAAATTTTCGCTCCCGGAATAATGATCCTCAAAGGCCGCAAAAGTGAGACGTCCAGAGGCGAACAGGATCCGCAGATGGAAAAACTCGGTGAAGCGCTCAGACACACCGACGGACTCGAAGGATTCCCCATGATCGTAGTTGTGGATGATCCTGATTTTACTGCCATGAACTGGGAAAACTTCCTCTGGGTAACATTCACACGCTCCGACCCGGCAACCGATATTTACGGAGCCGGAGCTTTTACCAAGGCCAAACATTGGGGAACAAAAAAATCTTTCATAATCGACGCCAGAATGAAAACATATCAGGCGCCTCCGCTTGATCCTGACCCGGAAGTGGAAAAACGGGTTGATGCGCTGGCTGCGTCCGGCGGACCGCTTTATGGAATAATTTAATATAAAACAAAAATTCCCTCTTCAGCTCAACCCGCTGGAGAGGGAATTTTCTTATCGTTTCAAAAGCAATATTTTTTTCTTACTACTCTGCAATCCATACTTGCGTTTTAACTTAGCAAGCCGACCATCTGCCTTCATTTCTTGCAATGCAGAATTTATCCTTTCAATAAGCTTGTCAGTTTTCAAAGTATGATTGCCAAAAATATAAAAACGCAAAGACTTAACATTAGGCATAAGAATATAAGAAATATCCCCACCACCAATGCCTTTCAGTCGCATACGCGAACAAACTATCTGCTCAAATCCAATCGCAAGTTCAAACCTCCGCCTTTCAAGCATCTTTAGCATAGTCTCAATGTCTTTTGCTCCTTGCTGAACCATTGAAACATCAAAAGGATAAACTTTGTAATTAAAGCCAAAAACTCCTCCCAATGAAAATTTATCAATATCTTCAACAGATTTGATTTGCGGTCCATCTGGAAATCTACTCTTCAAATAAAATAGGGCATTATCTAAATGATAAATCTCCTGCGAAAATAAAAACTTCTTAAGTCGCGGGGAATCCTTGCTTCCATCCAGAACAAGATCAAGTTCATTGTTTTCCAACATTACCAGACATCTTTTCCACGGAAGAGCCAAAAATTGGAGTTCGTCATCAGGTTGGCTAAAGACCTCTTTGAGAAAATCAACAGTAAAACCTTTGAGCGTTAACGGATCTTCCGGGCTGGTGTAGCAATATGGAGACCAGTATCCAGTTCCTCCAACCCTGATTTTCACCGCTTCCGCTGCTGAAGTGAATAAGACAAAAAATATTGCTAACCCAAAAATATAACGCATTATTTTCCCGTGTAAGATATAAACGAGCTATAGCTATGATCGGATCATACAATATGATTTAACTTTAAACTAGCCCAAGAATAATGCGGCGCTCATAAATGAGAACAAGTAAATTAATGCCTCGTAAAACCCCTCTCCGCACTAGCCTAGGAATAATTCATGCATTATATTTAATGTAACTAAAAAAGAGTCAAAACCTTGCCTCACAGGAGGCAACATATGGTTAAACAACACCGCAACAATTTATTTAATGACTGTGAGTTAAGCGTGATTCTTGAGAACGTTTGCAACAGCATTGTCCCGCAGATAGAGGCTATCCCGGAAAAGGAATTCTTTGCCGCTTCCTATGTTGAACTGATGGAAAACATTATTGCGCACAATTCCATCAGACAGATAAACCTGCATGAAGATAAAATATGTATCCGCAAGCCAATCCTCTGCCGAATCACCCCGGCAGGAAGGGTGTATCGACCTGATAACGGGCAAGATCCTCCGAATTTAAAAGACGGAATAATAACGCAAGTAGAAATACCATACTCAGGCGATAAAAGACTTCTGGTCAGCAAACCAAGCATACATTACAAGAACGGCGGTCCCAGCTTTACCATAAAAAATGACCGCATAATAAAACATTATGTGAGACCGCTTTATTCTGATCCGAAAGCGTTCAAACACCACTTCATGCGTAACCTTGAAAAGATAAAAAAATATCTTGAATGGCAAGCGAACGACATCTCTCTATTCGAAATAAAGCTCCGTAAAATTGTGAATACAGGCATTGCTCATAGGCGCATGAGAGGCAGCACCATTGCTCTGCATCTTGATTCTAAACATGGCGCGACCGAATTTAACCCTATACATGTTCGTAGCAAACTACCACTCGATGAGCTGGACTATTCAGGCATACCCGTAATTTCTGATGAAGATTTCATCAAAACAATTCGAGTCCTACGACATACGGGAAAAAGTTTCGAAAGGACCCCTGCCATATATAATGTGCACAATGATCAAGACCTGCGAAATATACTGGTTTCAAACCTGAATACCCACTTCTCAGGGCAAAACAACGAAGATATATTCAGCCGCATAGGAGAAAATGGATTCACTGTTGCTTTTGCAAAAAAATCAGCTCTCATCGGCAGATGCTCAACCTGGCGCTGCGCAGAAGGTCTGATTCACACCCTCAACGCACTTTTACAAAAAGACCTCTGCCCCGGATGTAAAATTGCAATGACTATATTCAACAGAACTGAAGAGAATTTCAATTCCCTGCTCAAGTCCATACGCAAACTTCTTATTGAACATCCATGCCTGATAAAAATTGAAAAAGAATATGCTGAGAATGAATGGCATACGATAATGGGCAAAAAAAGCGATTTACAAAACAACCATTGGATTCACCTAATGATCTTTAACCTTTACTTCTCAAAAACAGTACACTTACCGCATTTGACAGATGCAGAGCGCAAGTTCTTTGCCAGTATGTAAAAAAACGGACCTTCATGAATAAATGAAGGTCCGTTTTAAAAAAAAATTAGTTGGTTTTACGCTCCCGGTCATATTCGGTCAGATATTCCGGCAATTGATACACCCATCTCAAAATACCGCTAAATGAAAACCCGGTTGAAGGTTGTCCCACCTCTCTCCGCTCCGCCAGCAAAGCCGCAAACAGGCTAACCACTTCCGCGTGACTTTCTTGCCCAACCTTACCGGCATTTATATCTGCGATTAATCGATTCAGGCTGGACAAAAGTTTCAATCCAATTGAATCATCAGGCAAAATCCTGACCGCAAGACCGGTATGCAACTGTCGCAACTTCGCAACGGCCATATGCGCGGCCTTATCATTTGCACACCCACCATACTGCCGGGGCGTATGATTTGTAATCAGCAAAGCCATCTTACGTATCTCTTTACGCCATTGCTGAAACTCTTTGTCTTCAATTCTGCCCTGCTCACGCGCCTGCATCAGAGCATAAGCCAAAGCAAAACCACCGCCCCCCGCTAATAACACCGCCCACGCATCGCTCATAATCCCCCCGCATCAGCTTACGTTTATTGATTTATTTAATCAGGACTATTTCACGGTCAGATACTTTTTTCAATCGCAAAAATATGAATCCCCCATTGACCGAAATAAAACTAAAATATATTAAATTACATACAAAATTAAAGGAGAGGTTTAAATGAGGAAATTACAGAAGGGTCTGACACTGCTTGTTGTTATGATGCTTGTTATAGGCATGGCCGCGTCATCAATGGCTGGCACCCACGGCAAGAAGGCTATCATGATTGTTGCAAAATCAGACTTTGAACAGACAGAGTACAAAAAAACACGTGCAGCACTTGATGATGCAGGGGTTGTCTGTTCCATTGCCAGCACCAAGGTTGGCACGCTTAAGGGTAACAAAGGCAAGCGCATTGAATCGTCCATGCTGCTCAAAGATGTAAACGTTGCTGATTACGATGCAGTTGTCTTCATCGGCGGCAACGGCATTAAAAAAGTATGGAAAAATGAAAACGCCCACAAGATTGCGCAGGAAGCGGTAAAGCAGGATAAAATCCTAGCAGCTATTTGTGCTGCCCCCGGCATACTCGGATATGCCGGAGTTCTTGAAGGTAAACAGGCTACCGCCCACCCTAAAAGCGGTGCCCGCAAAGTCATGACCAAAAACGGCTGTAACTTCCAGAGCGAAAAAGTAGTTGTAGATGGTAAAATTATTACTGCAAACGGCCCCAAAGCAGCCGGAAAATTCGGTAAAACCATCGTGGAAGCTTTGAATTAATCCAAAACTCACTAGAACATAGTTCACATAACCAAAAGGCACGGACCGAAATCCGTGCCTTTTTTATTAATTGAGAGAAAAATTACTGCTTCTTTTTCCATTCTTCCCATTCTTTTTTGCTCAGCGTTCCATCTTTATTCAAGTCAGCTTCACGCATAATTCGTTCAGCATTAAGAGGATAAACCTTCACAATTTCAGAACGGATAATGGTTTTATTGCCATCTTTATCGATATCAACAAAAGCTCTGGCAAAACGGATTCTCTCCATCGTGTAATAAATGGCTTTAGCTTTACGTCCGCTCTCAAGGTAATAAAGGGACATATTTTCCTTTCCGGTCAAAGTCCCCAGAGTAAAACCATCTTCATGTTCAGCAAAATACAGGCTAACACCGTCAGCTCCAATAATGCCGCTGAATCCTTCAGTTATCAGATTATCCTTGTCATCGGCGAACCATGCTTTTTCACCGGAGAAAAGATTACCCTCTTGCTTTTTGATGATAAAAACCGCTTTGTTTTCTTTAGTGTTGCCGTCTTTAGTGATCATCTTGACCAAACCGACCCATGTACCACGTAATTCAGGACATCCGTCAGCAAAGGCAAAGGAGCTCATCAGAACCAGAACAAACGCAACAACGCTGCAACTCAGAAACTTTCTCATCTATCTGCCTCCCAGATTTCTAAATTAAAGATACCACTGTTATTTAGCAAAGAAACTAATACGTCAACCTATTCCAACAAAACGATCGATTATAAAAAAAGGCAGCCCCCGAAGGGACTGCCCGTAAACATCAACTATTGGGTTGTATTCTTTATATATGAGAAACAACTTTACCAAGAAAATCCTTAAGGCGGGGATTCTTGGGATTGGCGAAAACCTCAACAGGATCACCTTCTTCCTGAATAATGCCCTGATCGATAAAAATGAGACGGTCTGCAACTTCCTTTGCAAACCCCATCTCATGGGTAACTACGATCATGGTCATACCTTCCTTGGCAAGCTTCTGCATTACTTCCAGAACTTCTCCGACCAATTCAGGGTCAAGAGCGGAAGTGGGCTCGTCAAAAAGAATAACTTTAGGCTTCAAAGCCAAAGAACGGGCAATAGCTACACGCTGCTTCTGGCCGCCGGAGAGCTGCTCCGGATAATTACGAGCCTTATCTTTGAGGCCAACCTTATCCAGAAGCTTGAGGCCGAGTTCATCAGCGTCACTCTTAGACATATTACGCACCTTAACAGGACCGAGGGTCACGTTTTCAAGGATAGTCATATGCGGGAAAAGATTAAACTGCTGGAAAACCATGCCGGCTTCAGCACGCACTTCGTTGATATTAGTAGAAGGAGCCATAATGTCATGGCCGTCTACAATAATAGTACCGGAAGTAGGTTCCTCAAGCTTGTTGATACAACGCAGCACTGTGGATTTGCCGGACCCGGAAGGCCCGATAATACAGACAACTTCACCGGACTTAACCTTAAGGTCAATTCCTTTAATTACTTCAAGCTTCCCGAAACTTTTATGAAGGTTCTTAATCTCAATCATGTCACTACCTCCGGGAAGTATTCAACTTTTTCTCAATGCGACGCATTGCAAATGCGATGGACAGGGTCATAACAAGGTAAACACAAGCAACAGCAAGGTATACCTCAAAGGCACGAAAGTTCACCGAGGTGATTTCCTGACCGGTTCTCATAAGCTCACCTACACCGATAACCATAAGCAGGGAGGTATCTTTGAGGCTGATGATGAACTGGTTGCCAAGTGGTGGGATCATACGCTTAAGGGCTTGAGGCCAAATAATAAAACGCATGGTCTGAGTATTGGTCAGGCCGATGGAACGCCCTGCCTCAAACTGCCCTTTATTGATGGACTGGACCGCGCCACGAACGATCTCGGCAATATAGGCACCTGAATTGACTGCGATGATAATAATCCCGGCGGTCATGGGCGGAATGCGCATCCCGATTGCCATGGGAACCCCGTAATAAAGGAACATGGCCTGAACAAGCATGGGCGTGCCCCTGATAGCTTCCACGTAAACCCCGGCAATCTTTCTGGTGAAAAAATTGCGGGAAAGCTTCATTAAGCCTGCTGCGCTTCCGAATAAAAATCCGAAGAAAAGACCGCCGACGGTAATCTCAATTGTAAGCTTGAGACCACGCATGAGCATGGGAAAAGTGTCCCAGAAAACTGATGTGTCAAATGCGAATGCCATTAGGACCTCTGTTTAAAAAATAATTAGGGGCGGCCATATAGCCGCCCCACAAAACACATTGAAATAGTTACAAATAAATTATTTAGGCTCAGTACCGAACCATTTTACGTACAGTTCACGGTAGGTGCCGTCTTCACGCAGGTCTTTGAGAGCTGCGTTAACTTTGGCTACGAGGCTGCTTCCTTTGGGGAAAGCGATTCCGTACTGCTGACCGTTGTAAAGGGGGCCAACAACTTTAACCTGGCCTTTACCGGCTTTACGCATGAAGTCTGCGATAACAGGAGAGTCAAAGATAACCGCATCAGCACCGCCGGTCATGAGTTCCATGAACATAGCGTCGTTGTTGGGGTAAAGCTTAACTTCTTTAGCGCCTGCAGTTTTAGCGAAGTCTGCGGAAGAGGTGCTCAATTTGGTAGCAATGATCTTACCTTTAAGATCTTCAATACCGTTAACAGAGTTTTCGTCTTTCTTAACGAGGATGAGCAGACCGGAATTGTAGTAACCGTCAGAAAAATCGACAACTTTAGCACGCTCAGGCTTAATGGTGATACCTGCGATACCTACATCAAGCTGGTTGGACTGGAGACCGGGAATGATGCCGTTGAAATCCATGGGCTGCAGATCATAATCAGCGCCGATCTTTTTAGCGATAGCTTCCCAAAGCTCGACGTCAAAGCCGGTGTGCTTTCCGGTAGCAGGATCTTTAAACTCAAAAGGAGGGAAACTGGTGTCACAAGCAACAGTAAGTTTACCTGCGAAAGCAGTTCCGACCATGGTAGCGGTAATCAGAGCGGCAACGATTATTGAAAGCAGTTTTTTCATGAATCCTCCAAAAATGAACATCATTTCTTAAAAATCTTCATCAGAATAAAATGAAGATAGACCGATCAACGAGCAATTTACCCGTCGATAATTTGTCGAAGGAGCAAAATTTAGCATCTTTTCATACTAAATTCAAGACGTAGACCGCACAACGATTCAATTAGAAACTCAATCAAACTCGATGGATACGTTATTACTTCCAGAACACATGAGTTTTAAAAGCAAATACTCACCTGATCAACCAATCAATTGATGCCCAACTAATATAAAAATAACTACGACCACACCTAACGTTATTTCGCACATACACTAGTAATTAAATCAAAAATAACGTCCAATTGTCGAGACAGTTTATTCACAAAGCCATCAAAACTTGCGCCACATAACCTTAATAAAACTACGACGGACAGAAATTTCAATGTTTACTACTGACTTTCTAAGTATATTAATGTAGGGATGCCCCAACAAATAAAAACAAGTGCAATCTTTCCCAAACCGTTTTTTTCACGTAAACTAAGGTATCCTATCCCAAAAAAAACAGTTTGACCAATCAAATTATACAATTTTGTAACACCTTTAACCGTCATTCAAGCTTTCATTAAAAATAATTACATTTTTGTAACAAAATAGAGCCGCCCAACATGGTTAATTCTACATTTTTGTAAGATACACAAACAGCAAAAACAGGCTGAAACCAAATAAACATCTGTAATATAGAGCTTTTTCAAACTACGGCACGCCTCCTGCTTAAGTCTGAGCAGGTTTGATTAACGCCCAAAACTCTTCGCCAAGCGAAGATCACTAATAAAAAAGATTCAAGGAGTTTTTTCAAATGAGTTCAAACACCTCCCGCCAGGGTGCGATCACAGCAGTGACCAACTACTCTACCCCTGAAGCTTCCTTCAGCTTTGCCGACACAAAACCCACCGAACTCTTCGGCTGCAATGTCTTCAACGACAACGTAATGAAGGATAGACTTCCCAAGAAAGTCTATAAATCCCTGAAAAAGACCATTGAAGACGGTGCTGCAATCGATCCTTCCATCGCTGATACTGTTGCAAATGCAATGAAAGAATGGGCCATGGAAAAAGGCGCTACTCATTACACTCACGTTTTCTACCCCCTGACCGGCCTGACCGCGGAAAAGCACGACAGCTTCATCTCCCCCGACGGCAGCGGCAACTGCATTGCCGAATTCGAAGGCAAACTGCTTATTCAGGGCGAACCCGATGCTTCAAGCTTCCCCAACGGCGGCCTGCGCGCTACCTTTGAAGCACGAGGTTACACTGCATGGGACGTAACCAGCCCAGCTTACATCCTCGAAAACCCAAACGGAACCTTCCTTTGCATCCCCACCGCATTCATTTCATGGAAAGGTGAAGCTCTCGACAAGAAAACACCTCTGCTGAAAGCAACTCAGGTGGTTAACACCTCCGCACAGCGCATTCTTAATATTTTCGGCGACAAATCCGGCAACCGCGTAGCCTCCAACGCCGGCCCCGAACAGGAATACTTCCTTATTGACCGCAACTTCTTCTTCGCGCGCCCAGACCTTATGATGTCCGGCAGAACCCTTTTCGGCGCCAAACCCGCAAAAGGACAGGAACTGGATGACCACTACTTCGGCGCAGTTCCCCGCCGCGTCCTCTCCTTTATGATGGACGTTGAACACGAGCTCTACAAGCTGGGAGTTCCGGTAAAAACCCGTCACAATGAAGTAGCTCCCGGACAGTTCGAAGTCGCTCCTGTCTACGAACAGTCCAACATTGCTACCGACCACAACCAGATGATCATGACCACTCTCAAGAGCGTGGCTAAACGTCATGGCATGGTCTGCCTGCTGCACGAAAAGCCTTTTGCAGGAATCAACGGCTCCGGTAAACACGTAAACTATTCCTTGAGCTGCAACGGACACGGCTCCCTCTTCGATCCGGGTGACAATCCCCATGAAAACGCACAGTTCCTTATTTTCTGTGCCGCAGTTATCCGCGCAGTACACATGCACAGCAAACTCCTGCGCGCAGTAGTTGCTACTGCTTCCAATGACCACCGTCTTGGAGCAAACGAAGCACCTCCGGCAATTATGTCCATCTTCCTCGGCGAACATCTCTCCGAAATCTTTAACAAGATTCAGGAAGGAAACTCCCCGACCCCGACCTCTACCGGTTTCCTCAAGGCTGGCGTAGACACTCTGCCTCCGCTGCCCAGAGATGCTGGTGACCGTAACCGTACCAGCCCGTTCGCGTTCACCGGTAACCGTTTTGAGTTCCGCGCAGTAGGTTCCAACCTCTCCATCGCAGGACCTCAGGTTGCACTGAACACCATGATGGCTGAATCCCTTGATTTCATCGCTGATGAAATGGAAGCTTTCATGGGCGGCGACGAGTCCAAACTCAATGATGCTGTAAACAAAGTCATCAAAGACATCATGGACAAACACGGTCAGGTTGTTTTCAACGGTGACGGCTACTCTGAAGAATGGCACAAGGAAGCAGTTGAAGAACGCGGTCTGCCTAACCTGCGCACTTCCGCAGACGCAATCCCCGAACTCTCTTCTCCTGAAACCGTAGAAATGTTCACCAAATACGGTGTATTCACCAAAGAAGAGCTGGAAAGCCGTAAAGAAATCTATCTTGAACAGTACAACCAGGCTATCGTCACCGAAGCAGCTCTGGTAACCAAGCTCGCTAAGACTCACATCCTTCCCGGCGCAGTTCGCTACCAGAAAGAACTGGCTGAAACCTGCGCAGCAATGAAAGCCATCGGTGTAGAGTTCACCACCGGAACTCTTGAAGACCTGACCGCCAAACTTCGCGGCATGCAGTCTGCCAACATCGAACTTGAAAAAGTCATGGCAGCCAAACCTGAAGGCGATGTTGAAGAAGAAGCAAAATACCTCTGCTGTACCGCTCTTCCCGCAATGCTGGAAGTCCGTAAATACGCAGACCAGCTCGAAGAAGTTGTAGCAGACGACCTCTGGTGCCTGCCCAGCTACTCTGAAATGCTGTTCATCAAATAATTACTACTGCCATATCCCAATACCAAGAAGGGTCCCTGCTTCACATGAAGCAGGGACCCTTCCTTTTTAATCAACCCTCTTTACAAAATCTTAATTTAATATATACCCATAATCATTAGTCGAGGGTAAATAATCTGTTTGGAGGAATAATGCTTAAAAAAATACTGTTACTGGTCGTATTGACCTTCCTTTTCGCATTCACAGCGAATGCCATGTCCCCTCTTACCGGAGATCAGGTAGAACGAGTTGTTAAAACTCTTGAACAACTGGACCCGATCATGGACCAAATGGAAGAAGAAATGAAACAGTCGGGTGAAAGCGATGTAGATCCTTTCAATCCGGAAATGCTTAACAACGAATTTGCCATGCTTTATGGGTACACCCCGAAAGCAAAAAGTATCATCGAGGCAAACGGATTCACACACAAGACATGGCCTGAAACCGCAAGCCGCGTGATTAAAGCGTTTGCCTCTATCGCCATGGAAACGGAAGGAAACGCAGGCATGGCAGAGCTTGAAGCTGCAATAGCCCAAATGGAAGCTGATCCGAACATGAGCCCGGAACAGAAAAAAATGATGAAAGAACACATGCTGTCTTCCATGAAAATGGCCAAAGCCATGATAAAAGCACCTGCCGAGGATGTAAAAGTTGTACGTCCTTATTTTGATAAACTTTCCAATGCTATGGAATAAAGCCATATCTTCCAATACATTTTAAAGAGGCCATATGGCCTCTTTTTTTTGCACAAGCAATTGTGACACATAATATAACGCACTAAAAATACTTAAGTTCAACGATCAGTCTCATTAATGCCAACTAACAATGTGCAAATATGACTCACTTTTACTTATTCAAAACAATACCAATAAAGACCTGACCATTGTTACGATAGCAAAACAAAGACATGGCACCAATTATGCTTCTGGTCACTCAGCACTTCTACCAAAGAACGGGAGACCAAAATGACTGTACGCCTGTATGCCTTCATTGTAATAATTGCCCTTCTACTTGGAGCAGCACTATTCTTCATCCATAGTCCATTAGCTATCATCATTATTTCAATTGCAATTGTATCATTGCTCGTCTTCGGCATCCTTATAACACGCCGGATAATTTCGCCGATTAAAATGCTCATCGGTGAGGTAGAAAGAATTTCCAGTGCAGACTACACCCCCATCCCCCACCACAATTTCATGGCAGAAATCGGAGTTCTTTCAACTGCAATCGAAGGACTCAACAACATACTGAATGAAAAAGTAGGCATGAGCGAATCCATGCTCGGAAACATTATGACTCCTATGGTAGTGGTCGATCCTGCAGGCAACATCAGATGGATCAATGAAAGCATTATAAAATTAATTGAAGAGGATGGAGAGCCACGCAAATACATCGGTCAGGACTTCTCAACTTTCTTCTACGGCAAAAAGCAAGAAACGGTATCCGAAAGATGTATGGAAGAAAAAAAGCAACTCTTCGTCAAAGGACAAGTTGACGGACGTAAAGGCACAACAAAATATATATCTGTTGCCTCCTCACCAATTTTCGATTCCCGAAACAATCTGCTCGGCGGGTTTACCACCATCATGGACTTCACGAACATCAAGCTCAAAGAAGACTTCATCACTGCCCAGAATGAGAAAATTGCCAAGGGAGTGACAGATGCCACAAAAATATCCGAACAGCTTGCAGGAACTTCTGATGAAATAAGCTCTGAAATCCATAACTCAAGCAAGGGCATACATGACCAGCGAGCAAGAACAGAAGAAGTGGCAACTTCCATGGAACAAATGAATGCCTCCATCCTTGAAGTTTCCAGAAACTCCAGTGATGCGGCCCGTATGGCCCGCCAGACTCAGGAAACAGCCAACGACGGTTCCGGGCTTGTTGAAAATGTCATCGGGGTAATGGACGAAGTGAATATGAAAGCCGGAAATCTCAAACAGGAGATGGGCACCCTTAAAACCCACAGCAACGGCATCACCACCATTATGCAGGTCATATCCGACATTGCAGACCAGACCAACCTTCTTGCCCTAAACGCCGCCATTGAAGCAGCCAGAGCCGGGGAAGCAGGGAGAGGTTTTTCCGTTGTAGCCGATGAAATCAGAAAACTTGCTGAAAACACCATGCACGCAACCAAGGAAGTCGGCGAATACATAAATGCTATCCAAAGCAGTTCACAGAAAAGCACTTCTGCCACAGAAGAAACTCTGCACAGCATTCAGCAGGCCACAGAAATGTGCGGCAAAGCAGATACAGCGCTTAAACAGATTCTTGATATATCGAAAAAAACAGCAGGCCAAGTTGAGGGGATAGCAACAGCAGCAGAACAGCAGTCAGCCGCCAGTGAAGAAATTACAAGCGCAATTGATATGGTAAACAATATCGCAACGCAGACTTCAAATTCAATGGATATGGTTTCCGGTGCAGTTTCAGAACTTGCATCACTAGCAACAGACCTCGATGAATTCATGAACAAGATGCAAACTCAAGAAGCATAAAAAAAGCCGGGATCTCGCCTAATGGGAGATCCCGGCTTATTCTGTTTAAAATTCTATTTTTTATTTTCCTCAATCTGCTGCACATCTTCGCGCTTGATTGTTGTCTGCTGGCCACCAAGATTCTCATAGGTATAGGTATTGGAATCTTTATTATATTGCGGTGCGCCCACACTTACCGCAGTAGAGCCATCTGTCTTGGTAATTGTATGATGCTTTGACCCGCATCCGGCAAAAACCAACATACCAACACACAATAAGCCCGCAACTAAAATATGTTTCATTTTCCACTCCTTCTATGGTTTGGAAAACTCTAACAGATTATTACATGTACAACAACGAGCTTAATTAACTATTCTACTTCCTTCATCACATGCCCTACTTTGAGAGCCTTCCCGGTGAAATCATTTTCCAAGCGCTCGATATCACGTTCAATAATCGCCGCAACATCCCGCGCTTCATATTTGGATTCCAGTTTCAGCACATTGCCTGCACCGCTTCCACGGGCGGCTCGGTTGATTGATACGGCAGAACCGGACTTACGTTTATGCTGAACTTTGAGTTTACCCTGATACACCGCGGTTTTCCCGGCCTTGGCAAGCATCAGATCATGATCAAGGTCGTCATACTGGGTAGGTGAATAACGCAGATCAAAATCTCCGCTCTGGCTCAAAATATCCTGCCTGAAAAGATGAAAGCACCCGGTAACGGAAACACAGGGACGGCAATAATCAAACTGACCGTAATCAAGATCCTGATTATATGGGTCAAGATAAGCAAACTCGAAACTGCGGACCACATCTTCAAATCCAGCAGGAGTCTCACGCAGATGCAAGTCCGCATGCTGGATTACTTCCTGCTGATCCTCGTTCACAACCTTGCAGCCCCAGACACCGGCTTCAGGATAAGATTCCACCGCTGCACTTAAATGCGACTGCCAATCCGCCGGAATAGTGGCATCATCATCAAGATAGGCCACATAATCATAGAGCTTAAGCTCATTCATATTCTTCAACCAGTTACGTGCCGCCGGAGCTCCTACATTGACCGGAAGATCTATGCGGCTGAAACGCTCCCCAAGCTGTTCTTTCCAACGGCTTAGTACTTCGGAAGTATGATCCGAGCTTCCGTTATCGAGCGCGAAAATATGAACATTATCCAACGGAGACTGCGCCAGAGACTTGAGCGTCTCGTCAAAGTCATCCGCTTTGTTAAAAGTATACAGACAAACTGCAACCTGACCGTTGAGAAGTTTCGAACCGCCACCGCCGAGCAAACGATCATAAACCTTAAACCAAGTATTGACCTGCCACGGACGGGCTGTCATACGATCCCGCCAAAGGATCATCGCTTCATCACGCCTGCCCATCCGGTCTACGCTCTCGGCAAGCCGCAGCAAGTTTTCCCCCAGAATCAATGCTCCATCAGAAGTGTCGGAATAAATAGCCTCGGCATGCTCATAGTCACCGGAGCAAAAAGCAATATCTCCGGCATATTTATTGAGCACCATATTCATGGTTGTAGGCCAGTCACGGGCAAGGGCAGCACTGGCAACCTCGTGTCTGCCGAGAAAAAATGCCAGATCGAGCAGATGGGACAGCCAAAAAAGATTCTCCGGTTCACGCTCAGTCTGCTTGGAAAGATAATCGAGCAGCTTATCCTTATCATCTTTAGCGATAAGCCGTTGCAGGTAGCCCAGATTCTCAGGAATGGCACTGTTTGAGGCAATCAGCGACATATTTTCCACCAATGGCGCAGGCAGAAAATTCAACTGCTTGTTGATAGCCAGCAGATTGGATGCAAGTTGTCCGTCCAAAGGACTGGCTTCCCATGCAGCCAGAAACATATCCACACCCAGATCAATGAGCGCACTTTTCTCTCGGCTGCTTTCGGCACTGTTTATAATCCGGTTAGCGGTTTCCATAAGATGAGGCTTGCCATGCCCTGAAACCAGAAGCCGATAGCGGGAAGCAGTATCCAGAAATCCCCAGAATTTACCTGACATAATCTTATTCCTACCCGAATGTTTGACGCATTTTTTCCAGCAAAGTGGAAAGCCTGTGTTCGTAGGTATGTTCGGCCATAATCCGTTTACGAGCGGCAGCAGTTACCTTGCTCCGTCCAGCATCATCAGCCAGCCACTTTTCCAGCAGCGGACCGATTTCCGAAATTTCATTATAGGCAATGATCTCAGTGCCCGGTTCAAAAAGAGCTTCCATCTGCTCACGATAATCAGTAAGCACAAATCCACCGCAAGCCGGAACATCAAAAACCCGCTGATTAACCGCACCTTTCATCTGCCTGCTGGTGCAATTGAATCCGACCTTGGACATGGGATAAAATCCGGGCAGATCATTATAATAATCCAAAGATGACAGATAACGCCAGTTTCCTTTTGCCAGCAGTTCATGCCAGCCGTCATCGCCTACAATAAGGGGGTTAAACGGCAACAATTCCAGTACGCAGGACAAACGATAGCGGCGGGTTGCCTCCCATGTAATCAAACCTTCAAAGGAAAGTCTGTTTTCATCAGTGGCTAAATTTTCCATCTTCTCCAGAAGTTCCGGATGCGAATTTCGCAAAAATTCTTCCACAGAAAGCTCAGCCCGTTCACCGAACTCTATTGCCAGTTCCGGCACTCTCTGCTCAAACTCGGCATCCAGTCCACTGGACCGCAGATACTTGTCCACCGCATGAACCATGGAATTACCGAGAAAAGACACATCAGCCTGCCATTCAGCCCGCCCCGGAAGCCCCGGTTTGAAACGCTCTACATCTGTTGCAAGCGGAAGGTAGAATACATTACCAAAGCCCTTCTCGCTCATAATTGCTAGATTCCCGGCATCATAAGTAAAGATGGCGGTTAAATCAGGCGAAACATCGGCATAGCGGTAAAGAATCAGGTGCGGATTATCAACGAACCACGAGGCCAAAGGAAGTTTAAGTTTCAAGAGCAGGTCAGTAAGCTTACCTTCCCGGTCCACACCGAAATGATTTACGGTCAGTGCAAAGTCGGGCTTAAAATCAACAACCGTACGCAACAGATCTTCCACAAATCCTTCACGCACCGTGTCCCCGGTTCCAATATCCACACTACGAAATTCAATACCCAAACGCTCAAGCGCGGCAGTGATCTCGCCCATCAGGAAATATTTACGATAGAAGAATAATACTTTCGGCTTTTCATTTCTAAATTTCGGATAAGCAACCTCGGCCCAGAAATCTACTGGCTCGGAATCCTTTTCATCCGCAAGGGTGTTGCCGATAGCAAGATACCAGTCACGATCCAGTCGCTGGTATAAGGGAATCTTCACAAGTTCCAGCGGACCGTTACCGTTAGCAGAACGCCACTGCCGAACCTGTTCCAGAACCTGAACCGGATCACCACTCAACCATGTAACCTGAGGATGATCCCGATACTCAGCTGCGCCGGAAGTTTCAGCTATCAAAGGATCATTATCCAGCACTGCCACCGGACCGGATTTCAGCAACTCTTCTATGCATACCCCAAGCCCGGCACCAAGCAATACGGGCAGCTTTCCGGGAGCAACCGCTCCAGCCATTCCGCGTTCGCGTTCTGCACCTTTACGCCCCCAGAGGTGCCATTTCTTGCCGTCAATATGGATGCGCACATCAACAACGCTATCCTGATCCATCACTGGTTCTACATTGTAAGCTCGTTTCGACATATTGAATATGTATGTCATTACAGCATGCTGTGACAATCCTTGATTGTGATTTTTTTAGATAAGTAATGAACTGTTTACGGACCGCCCATTCATTCGTTATAGCTGGCCCAAATTCGATTTTAAAACTAAAAAATATATACGGAAAAACTCATGACAAACAAAGCCCTGCTGACTGAAAGCAAAATAGAATTTCTGGACATGGAAACATGGGAACGAGCTGAACACTTTACCTTTTTTCAATCCCTATGCACCAGCCGTTACGGTTTCACCGTGCAGCAGGATGTGACCGAACTTTTCAACTACCGTAAAGAACAGAACCTCGGTTCCGCAAAAATTCGTTTCTCTTCCATACTCTATTATCTGGCAACCCGTGCGGCGAATGAAGTACCTGAATTCCGCACCCGCATAGTGGAAGGCAAACCGGCAATTTACGATGTAATCCATCCGGCATTCACATACATCCCTAAAGGCCGTAATCTGCACGCCAACTGCCTCTGCCGTTTCGGTGACAATTTCAACGAAACCGCAGCGAACATTGAAGTTGCCCGTCAAGCTGCAGACGAGAAACCTACCCTCACTCCAGCAGGGGGAGATAAATCCAATCTGTTCTATTTCAGCGTAGTCAACGGCGTGGCCTTCACTTCTGCCAGCAACCCTTGGGGAAACTGCAACACAGACTCAGTGCCCCGAATCCTGTTCGGGCATGTAACAGAGAATGAAACCGGCAGAAAAATAATGCCCGTGGCAGTAGAAGCCCTGCACGGCCTCATGGACGGCAAGCATTTCGGTGAGTTTTTTCAAAAATTTGATGAGATGTGTAAGGAACCGGGGGATTATTTGTAGGAAGCCTCCGGCGGCCCTTCGGGGACCAAAGAACCTTTTTAAAAAAGGGTTCTCTGGACCCTCCCAAAACTTTTATTATGCTTCGCAAATAGCACATTAAGACGAAATTTAATTTACCCTTGCGTTGCCAAATCCCTCAGATAATCGACCTTCTGCGCTGCCTTCTTCCGCTTAACAGCGTACTCAGCGCGATAGGCTGCTCGTTTATCCGGAAAAGCTTCGTATGCCTCAAATTCAACAGGCAAACGGCAACGGGTATACTTTGCGCCCTTGCCGGAATTGTGCTCTTCCAGCCTGCGCTCCGGGTCAGTGGTTACACCGCAGTAGAGGGAATTGTCGCTGCAACGCAGCAGATATACGTACCATGTGCTCATGAATTTGGGATAGCCGTTACTACGATTGCGGTCAAAACTTTATTCTTGAATCATATTTGCTGATTAACGTCCGGTAACACCCATTTGCCCTTGCATTCTGTGCCCTGAACATATAATTTGACGGGCTTACTTAGTTTATGACCGCTTAATGCAATCATTACTGCGTTTCGCGTATCCATATTATAAATTTCATTCAATTTTCTGCCTTTTTGAGAGGGCCGAGAGCCCTAAACCGGAGACCTGATGCCCAGAATTACTATTTCATCCCTTGAAAAATCCTATAACGGGGAAGACCTTTTCAGCGACCTTTCATTTGAAGTAAGTGCCGGGATGCGCCTTGCCGTAGCCGGACCGAACGGTTGCGGTAAATCCACTCTGCTTAAGCTTATTGCCGGAAAGATCGAACCGGACGCTGGTGTACTCTCCATCTCAAAAGGTGCCCGCCTCGGCTATGTAGCTCAGGAACTTACCGGGGAAATACTTGAACATACTCTGCTCAGTTGGGTTCTCTCCGCTCTGCCCTCATGGAATAAACTTTGGGAACAGTGGGAAGAAGCCGGACAGAAGAATGATCAGGCTCACATGGAACGGCTTTCCGAAAAGCAGGCCGAACTAGAGCATCAGTTCGGATATAATCCCGAACACAAAGCCCGCACCATCCTGACCGGACTGGGCTTTTCCGAACATGACCTGCTCAGCAAAATCAAAGAACTTTCCGGTGGATGGCGTGAACGCGCCAAGCTGGGACGTGTTCTGCTGCAGGGAGCAGACCTGCTCCTCTTGGACGAACCTACCAACCACCTTGACCTTGAAGCCGTGGAATGGCTGGAAAGCTACCTGCTTTCCTTCCGTGGCGCGGTAATCTACGTGGCTCACGACCGTATTTTTCTGGATAAAGTCGGTACCCACGTGCTTTTTCTCGGTTCCGGCCGTCCACAAGTCAGACGCGGTAACTTCACAGAATTTCTTAAATGGCAAGCTGAAAACGCAGAACAGCGCAGCCGTGAAGCGGCCAAGCTTTCCGCACGCATTGAGGCTGAGAACTCCTACATCAACCGCTTCCGGGTCAAGGCACGCAAAGCAGCGCAGGCCCAGTCCAAGATCAAAAAAGTGGAAAAGATGTCCAAGGAGCTGAACAAGATTCAGGGAGAAGCCGAACTTAACCGTTCCGGTAGAACTCTGAGTTTCCGCCTCCCGCCTACTTCCCGAGGAGACAAAGCAGCCATCAACGTGGTTGATCTTGAATTCTCCTATGACGGCAAGCCGCCGTCCATCTGGCCCCTGCTCAATTTCCAGCTTTTCCGGGGCAAAAAGGTAGCTCTTGCCGCACCCAACGGCGCAGGTAAATCCACCCTGCTCAAGGTGATCATGGGCACACTCAAGCCTAACGCCGGTTTTGCCAAGGTCGGGCAGAACACAAGCTTGGCCTACTTCAGTCAGCACCAGAGCGAAATCCTGCGCGATGAAGCCACAGCATTATCTGAGATCCGCCGTCTCTGCGACCCGGACACCACCGAGGAACAGCTCAAGAGTGTACTCGGCCTGTTCCTGCTTGGTGAAGGATACTTTGAACGCAAGGTTTCCGCCCTTTCCGGTGGAGAAAAGAACAGACTGATCCTTGCATCACTTTTTCTTTCACGAGCCAACCTGCTCATTCTTGACGAACCTACAAACCATCTGGACCTTGAAAGTCGTGAAGGTTTGATTCGGGCCTTGAAGGACTATGACGGCACTCTTTTCTTTGTAGCGCATGACCGCTATCTGCTTGGTCAAGTTGCAGACGAAATCTGGGCTTTGACTGACTCGGGTATCGAAACATTTTTCTCTTTCGAGGAGTACGACAACCACCGCAAAGAGAAGCTTGCAGCACCTAGCGCCAAAACCGAATCCGAAGATTCCAGCGACAGCTACAAACCGGCTAAACGCAAGCTGAGCAAGGAAGACAAGCGCAAACAGGCTGAAATACGCAATGCATTGTACAAAGAACTCAAACCCAAGACCGCAGAATACGAGAAGCTTGAAAAGGATCTTGAAAAGACTCTCGAAGATCAGGCGATCATGGAAGAGCAGCTTAACGATCCTGAGCTATACAGTGACGGGGCAGCCGCCGTGGAACTGAACTCTCGTTATACAGAAACCAGTGCTTGGGCTGATGAATTAATGGAAAAGATGGCTGTACTCGAAGAAGAAATTGCAGAACTTGAAGAACGCAAGAAACAGCTTTTGGAAGAAGGTTAATGAGTAAAAGGCCAATTGAAGTTGTTGCAGGCGTTATTTGGAAAGATGGTCTTTTTCTTTCTGCAGAACGTCCAGCAGGTAAAGATTATGCAGGATGGTGGGAGTTCCCCGGCGGCAAGGTCGAATTTAATGAATCCCTAGGCGATGCACTGGTACGCGAACTTCAGGAAGAACTGGGTATAACACCTACAAACTTTGACTTCTGGATGGAAAAGACTGTAGAGTACCCCGAATATACAGTACACTTAAATTTTTTCGACATCTGGGAATTTTCTGGTAAAGTGTTATCACTTGAAAATCAGCGTTTTGACTGGTTTGATATAACCGACATACGCGATGTTAAATTCCTGCCCGTCAATTACGAAATCCTAAAAATGCTGAAAGAACGGGAACTTAAAAAGTAAGTTCTCTCCCCTCACAATCTGCCAGATAGAACGGCGAAGCCTACTAAAAGTTTTTGGGATTCTAGCATTAGCCCTTAAGCAAGCGGTCTTCCGCGAGTCCTAGGGATAACGACAGTGAAACAAAACTTTTTTTCAAAAAAGGTTTACGCCGCCGGAGGCATACAGGAGACTATCATGAAAATTATCGACTTAATCAATAAAAACGGACAGTTCATCTCGCTGGAATTCTTTCCTCCCAAGGATCGCGAATCTTGGCCTAAATTTTTTGAGGTTGTAGATAAACTCAAAGTACTGAATCCTCTGTTTGCTTCCGTAACTTACGGTGCTGGTGGCGGAACACAAGACAATTCACTTGAAATTGTCAAAAGAATGAAGCAGGATGCAGGCATTGAGCCTCTCGCACACCTGACCTGCGTCGGTGCCAGCCCTGAAAACATCAGTGAATTTGTTTCCGCACTCCAAGAGGCGGACGTTGAAAACATCCTTGCCCTGCGTGGCGATGCCCCTGCTGATGATAAGGATTTCGATTTCAACACCCAGACCTTCAAGCATGGCTCCGATCTGGTAACTTACGTTAAAGACAAACATCCCGGTGTTGGCATTGCTGTAGCCGGATACCCAGAAGCACACCTTGAATCCCCTTCCATTAAAGAGGACTTCAAGTGGATGAAATATAAAATCGATGAGGGCGGCGAATTCATCATCACCCAGCTCTTTTTCGATAACCGGGTTTACTTTGATTTCTGCGACAGACTCAAGGGAATGGGCATTGATGTTCCCGTACTTCCCGGAGTACTTCCCATCATGAGCCTTAAGTCTGCGAAATTCATTCTTTCCCTGTGCGGCGCTGCTATTCCCGGAAAATTCCTCAGTGCACTGGAAAAGGCCCATGCAGAAGGCGGAGATGAAGCGGTATACAAACTGGGTATTGAATTCGCTACCAAGCAGGCACAGGAACTGCTGGACGGCGGCGCACCCGGAGTTCATCTTTACACTTTGAACAGAGCTAAAGCCTGCCTTGAAATCGGTCAGGCATTAAAATTTTAATACGGCTATCGAACGGCATCTTAACATGCCTAAACAGATTAACAAATAAACCGGACTGCCGATGGTCCGGGTCAAGAATACGGAGGTTTAGCTATGAGTACCAAAAATCCTAGAGTTGCTGTTGTAGGGGCCACAGGCGCGGTTGGACGTGAAATGCTCAAAGTCCTTGAGCAGCGTGACTTCCCCGCATCCGAAGTTGTTCCTTTTTCTTCCGCCCGTTCCGCAGGAACCAAAGTTCCCTATAAAGGTGAAGAGCTCACCGTTATTGAACTGAAAGAAGATTCCTTTGAAGGCTTCGACCTTGCTCTCTTTTCCGCAGGCGGCGGTACCTCCGAAAAATTCGCACCCCTTGCTGCTAAAGCAGGCTGCGTAGTAGTAGATAACTCCAGCCAGTGGCGCATGGATCCCAAAATTCCCCTCGTTGTTCCCGAAGTAAACCCCGAAGACCTCGACTGGCACCCCGGCATCATCGCCAACCCCAACTGTTCCACCATTCAGATGGTAGTTGCGCTGAAGCCCATTCACGATGCTGCAAAAATCAAGCGAATCATTGTTTCCACCTACCAGGCTGTATCCGGCACCGGACAGAAAGCCATCACCGAACTGGAAACTCAGGTAAGCAGACTTTTCAATGGCAAGGAAGTTGTCCCCAGTGCCTACCCTCACCAGATCGCCTTCAACTGCCTGCCGCACATCGATGTTTTCATGGATAACGGCTACACCAAGGAAGAAATGAAGATGGTCAATGAGACCAAGAAAATCATGGGCGATGATTCCATCAAACTCACCGCTACCACCGTACGTGTACCTGTTTTCTACAGCCACTCCGAGTCCGTCAACATCGAAACCGAGGAAAAAGTTACTGTTGAGGAATGCCGCAACATGCTTTCAAGCTTCCCCGGTGTTACCGTTGTGGACTACCCCGAAAAGAACCTCTACCCCATGGCTATCGACGCCACTGGTGAAGATGATGTTTTCGTTGGACGTATTCGCGAAGACGAAACCATCGAGAACGGCCTGAACATGTGGATTGTTTCCGATAACATCCGCAAAGGAGCTGCACTGAACACCGTACAGATCGCCGAGACACTCATCGAACGCGATCTGGTTCGTGTAAAATAGCATAATAGCTACCTATAATTTTAAAAAGCGGTGAAGTTTAAATGAACTTCACCGCTTTTTTATTCTGTATTCCCACTTGCGGAAGATTGTCCTTTGGCGATAGTATAACAATGCTTTGTTAATGAATATTTCTGCAAGGCTTATGGCGGTTATGATCCCTGACGGGGTTTAAATAAATTTACGGAGTCCGGAATTGATTAAAAAAGTAGACAGCAACGAATATATTGATGCCATGCTTTCCGCCATGCGTGCGGGAACCGAAAAGATCTGCGCATTTTACGAACACCGCATCGGGTTGGTCTGCACAGACCCTAAGCTCATGCTTATGCCTTGGGATGACCACTTGGTCCATCGCGGAGATGGCGTCTTTGAAAGCATGAAGTTCGTGGATGGCAAACTATACCAGCTTGAACCGCACCTGCGCCGCATGAAACGTTCGGCACGCACTATCAGTCTGGAACCGCCCTGCTCTTGGGATGAGCTTAGAGATATCATTCTGGAAGTGGCAGGAGCATCCGGAGTTGATTCAGGTATGGTCAGGGTAATGCTTGGACGCGGGCCCGGAGGATTTGGCATCACTCCATATGAATGCCCTGTTCCGTCCCTGTACATTGTAGTCTACAAACTCGAGCCCAAGCCTGAGTCATGGTATGAAAAAGGCGTAACCGCTTTCAGAAGCAAGGTTCCGGCAAAGCAGCCTTATCTGGCAACAATCAAATCCATCGATTACCTGCCTAACGTAATGATGAAAATCAACGCCAAGGAAGAAGGATTTGACGTCCCCTTCTGCTTTGATGACCTCAGCTTCCTCGCAGAGGGTGCAACCGAAAATGTTTGCATTGTCGCTCAGGACGGCAAGCTGTATACACCGAAATTTACCAATTCTCTGGCAGGCACTACCATTGCCCGCGCCCTTCAACTCATCGAAGACGAAATTGAAGTTGATTTCAGGGCCATCTCAGAAGAAGACATCCTGCTGGCCCGCGAGGTCATCATCTGCGGCACATCAATAGATGCCGTAGGGGTTGTTCGCTATAACAAAAAGCCCATTCACGATGTCCGCCCCGGTCCCATCTGCAAACGCATGCGCGAATTGCTGCAAAAAGACCTTCAGGAAACAGGGACACCGATTATTAAGAGCTAAAAAAAAAGGCCGTGAATCTTTCTGGATTCACGGCCCTTTTATTTTGAAATAAAGATTACTACTTACGCGCAGTCAGCAGCATAAGTGAAAGATAGTTCGTTTTTTCAGGAACCTCATTGATATCCAGATAAATGGCCTCGCCATCCAGTCCCAGACGGGTGTAGAATTTGACGTCCATCTTATCCATTTCATTCACAGTATCACGCAGTTCCGGGAAATTGCGATAGGCTTTGAGAATCACCGCATTATCAACGTGATCCAAAGACTCAGCAAACTTTTCAGGATTGGCAACACCGGAAGTAAGAAGCAGGTTCTGCCCGGACTCAACCAACACCTGCTGCGATCTTGCTGCCGCAGCCTGATAGGAAGTAATCCCCGGTACAACTTCAAATTCAACCTCAGGGCACAGCCGCTTCATGGTCTGCATCATGTAGCCGAAAGTGGAATAAATCAGAGGATCACCAAGGGTCAAAAAGGCCGCTGTCCTACCACCTTTGAGCATATCGCAGGCAATACGGCAGTTTTCCTCCCATGCCTCGGTAAGTACATCTTTATCACGGGTCATGGGATAACCAAGTTTAACCACCTCACAATCATCACGTACAAATTCAGAGGCAATTTCAAGGGAGTGGGAATACTCGTTCTTGGTGGATGAAGCAGCGAAGACGATATCTACTTTCTCGAGCACACGAACGGCTCTCACGGTCAGCAGATCAGAATCACCGGGGCCGACCCCGATACCATATATTTTTCCAGAATTACTCATTTACTTCTCTTTGTTATTAAAGAGGAAGTCCGCAAGAATTTCCACGGCTTCCACATTTCTGGGACCGGGCCGGGAAAAGACCGACTCGTCCACCTTTAAAATTCGTTTATTACGCACCGCATCAATCAACTTAAAATGACTACGCTCATCGGGCCTGACCGGGGAAGGATTCATACGTCCGGTCTGATAAACGTAAGTTCGCGGATTCAGCCTCATCAGCTCTTCCTCGCCCATACGCACAATCTTTTTATGATTGCTGATGCAGTTAATTCCCCCGGCATGGCGGATTATGTCATTAACTATCGATCCCTGCCCTGCTGCCAGCAGATTGGGGTAACGTATTTCAAAAAACACCGATGGCAGCACGGATGAAGTAACGTACTTTTGCAACACCGAATCCAGCCGCGCATTCATGGACTCAATTAAACCAGAAGCTGACTCAGGTTCTCCGGTAAGCACACCGAGTCTACGAACCATAAAAAACATTTCCTCAAACGAGGCAACCTTGAACATAGCGCAAGGAATGCCCCTTGTTTTAAGCGGTTCGAGAGCTGTTGCCGCCTGTGATCTCCCAGCCATCTGCAAAACAAGATCAGGCTTCAGGGCTACGATCAGTTCCGGGTTAGGCCGCATGTGCGTACCTATGGACGGCAGGGCCGTAATCTGCTCCGGGTAATGGTCCGCAGCAGTCCGGGCCACCAGTCTATCTCCAAGGTCCATAGCGTACAAAATCTCATTGAATGAGCCGTAAAGGGCCACAATACGCTTTGCCGGAGCCTGCAAGGTCACCTCATTACCGAAATCATCAGTAATGGAAAGCGCTGCCTGCCCCGCGGACGCAGTTCCTGCAAAACTAATCAGTAGCAGGAGAAAAAAGAACCTGCGGAACGCCGAGACGCGGATGCTCAACAACCGCCACAGATGTTTCATAAACATTTGAAATATTTTCCTCTGTCATAACTTCCGCAGGAGAACCGTCCAATACCAAATTTCCCTTACGCAGAAAGACAAGACGGTCAAAATACAGAGCTGCGAGATTAAGATCATGGATCACGCAGGCGATTGTTGCGCCATCGCGATTCATACTTTTCAGCAGATCAAAAAGCTCGATCTTTCCTGCTACGTCCACACCTGACGAAGCTTCATCCAGCACCATAATCCGGGCCTGTTGTGCTACAGTGCGGGCCATAAGCACCCGCTGAAATTCTCCACCTGAAAGCTCAGCAACTGAACGCTCTGACAAATGACCGATACCGACCCGCTCAATGGCTTCGGTACAAATCCGTTCATCCTCTGCATCATAGCCGAAAAAACCTGACCCGTGCGCATAACGCCCCATCATGACCATGGATTTAACGGTCAGCCCGAAAGCGGGGTCCACCCTTTGCGGGAGCACAGCCATAATCCCAGCCAATTCGCGTGGGCGATATGCTTTGACCTCCTGCCCTTCAATCTCAATCCGGCCCTCCAAGGGAGAAAGCACCCCTGAAATTGACGAAACAAGGGTCGTCTTGCCGCTACCATTGGGACCGAGAATGGCAGTCATGGAACCAGCAGGCAAATCAAGATTTATTCCATGCAAAACTTCACGCCCTGCGTATCCGGCTTTCAAATTCGTAATCCTGATCATGAACTGCCCCCCTTAAAACCGGAACGCAATACAATGCAGAAAAAAGGTCCACCGAGCAGCGCAGTAACTACGCCCACCGGAAGTTCCTCGCCGCCGGAAAGCAGCGAACGGGCAATGACATCAGACCAGACCAAAAGCAAACCGCCCAAAAGGGAAGAGGAAATCAGCAACGGTCTGTGCTCCGCGCCCTGAAACATACGAACCAGATGGGGAACAATCAGCCCTACGAATCCGATAATCCCGGAAACAGCCACCGCCGCCCCGGTCAATAGACCGGAACCGATCAGCAGGGCCATACGAACCTTGGAAACATCCATGCCCAAATGACGGGCCTGAGTCTCACCGAGAGACAGGATATCCAGCTCGCGGGAATAATAAACCAGCGGAATCATTCCAGCGATAAAGTACGGCAGAAACAGCTGCAAGTGATCCCAGCCACGCCCCTGAAAGCTGCCCATAATCCAAAAGACAATGGAGGTTACGGATTCCTCATCAAGGGACTTAAGCAGGGAAATTAGTGCAGAAAGAAAAGTCGCCACCACAATCCCGGCAAGAACCATGGTTTCACGGCGAAGCCTTCCACCGATGCGCCCAAGCATAAGCACCGCGCCGAGCGCAGCCATTGCTCCGGCAAGAGCTGCCAGCGGCAGGAAAAGATTCCCGAATCTGGCCCAAAGCTCCGCACCCAACATGGTCGAACCTGAAAAAATAGCAAGACTGGCCCCAAAAGCCGCTCCACTGCTCACGCCGAGGGTAAACGGGTCAGCCAACGGGTTACGCAGGATTCCCTGATAGACAGTTCCGGCTACAGCCAAAGACATGCCCACCAGAAACGACAGGCAAACCCGGCTCAAGCGCAGATCAATAATAATAAAGGAAAGGGCCTGATCGACCTTCTGTGTGCCGATTCCAAGAGCGGATTTGAAGACCGCCAGCACCTGCGCCGGATCAGTTCCGTAGGCCCCGAAAAGACAGGCGGCAAAGATGGAAATAGGCACGAACAAAGACAAGACACAGACTGCCAGTGCTCTTCTATTGCCGGAAAAAACCATCTTCACCGCCCGATTTAATTAGTGGTCGCCGAGGTGCTTGAAAGCAACCTTGAGGTGATCAACCCAGATATCCAGAACCTGCGGAAATTCGGCGGTTCCCTTGAGTACGGGAACACACTTGTAGCCCAGCTTGGACAGTTCGGATTTCCATGAGTCAGCTTCATCACCAGCCATATCGTTACGGGCATGGTCACCGGCAACGGACATGTACGGCATGAGATAGACTTTCTTAGCCTTGCTCTTCTTGAGCAGTTCTTTCACTTCATCAAGAGAAGGAGCACCTTCAACAGTGCCTACAAAAATCTTGGGATCAACTTTGGAGAAGTAATCCTGAGAAGCGGGATAGTAGATATTGGCAGCATGGTGGGTGCCATGCCCCATAAGAACAACAGCATCCTTGGCCTTACGATCCTTGGGGATGTTGGCGATTATAGCTTTTACGGCGCGACGCATATCATCGTCAGAGTAAAGAAGCGGTTTACCCACGGTTACTTTGCTCATACCCTTGGGCATGCCTTCGAACCGTTTTACTGTGTCATAGATGCCTTCAAACTCTTCTCCGGGGATGGTGTGCAGGGACTGCACTGCCACATGAGTAAAACCTTCATCCATCATTCTGGTCATGGCCATTACCGGGGAATCAACTCCACGGCCTTCTTTTGCCAGAATATTCCTGATAATCGCGGAAGAGTACGCCCAGCGCACAGGAACGCCGGGAAAAGCCTCTTTCACAGCCTTATCAATGGCAGCAAATGCAGGCTTGGTTTCAGGCATGCTGGAACCGAAAGCTGCAACCAGGATTCCTTTTTTGACAGGCTTTGCATCGCCGTGTCCGGCCATGGCAAATGAAGGGATTAGCAAAAAACAAACCAGTAGAAATGCGGGGAAGAACTTGAATTTGTCCCCAAAACGGTACTGCATAACAGTCTCCTCAAATTTGGGGGGCTTAAAAATAGCGGCACCGCACACATAAAATTGCGCAGTGATTTCTGACAGGTAAAAGCCCCGTTATCCGTCAGAATGATCGTGATTTGCACCCGGGCAGGTCTTCCGACTCGTCCCATTTCACCCGGCCTTCCCGAAAATTTATTCAGTGGCACACAGGACCGGATTTATTCCGGCCACACGGGGTAAAACCGTTAAGGACTCACGGCGGCGGGTCCGTTCCCGACTTTAACGGGATTCCCTATTAAGCTCGTGAGAGCGCCTCAGGCAAAGGCTAAATATGATTGTTCACTTAGTATGTCAATATCAGCGTACAGCAAGCGGCCCATCACCGATTCCGGGCCAGATGCGAATCATCCCAAGCAGAGCGCGCAATGTTGTCCATAATCCGGCCACAATCCAAATCCAAAACAACATCTGCTGCGGATGAATCCAATCTACCACAAAAAGAACCGTCGCACTCGTCAATACTGCCGTGAGCATGGCATTACGCAGATAACGAAAATCTCCCGTCCCCAGATGAATTCCGTCAGTGGCAAAAGAAAGCGCATTAATGGGCTGCAAAAAAGTAACCGCCAGCCAAGCCGGGCCAAAAACCATGGTAGCTTCTTCCGGCACCAACAACCATGCAACAGGCTCTTGTCCAAGATACATACCGATAGTCAGCAACACACCAGTCCCAAAACTCCATTTGCAGACCAGAGAAGCAACTTTACGAGCAGTACCCCGGTCAGCTCGGCCTACAAAATAGCCAACCAGTGACTGTCCACTGATGGCAAAAGCATCCAGAAAAAGAGCCAGAAAAACAAAGAACTGACGAATAGCCTGATGTGCGGCACCCGATTCCGCGCCAGCTTTGGTGGCAAAACGGGTACAGAGCAGCAGAAACAGACAGACGCAGCCAGTGCGCACAAACATGTCCCCGCCGATAACAAAGAGCCTGCGGGCATCAGCAAGGCTGAATCCGGTATTAAATCCGTAATGCTTACGCACTACCAGCACTGCCCAGATAGCGCCGATCCACTGACTGATGGCACTTGCCAGCGCAGCACCGCCAACGCCCATAACCGGAAACGGCCCCTTACCGAAAACAAGGCACCAGTCCAGCACCACGTTGATGGCATTCATGCCCAACGCAATCCACAGCGGAGATCGCATATCCTGATAGCCGCGCAAAGAGCCGAAACAGGAAAGCACCACCAGCACTGCCGGGGCACCCAGTAGACGGTAACTCATATAATCCACAGCTAGATCGCGGACAGCACCCTCACCGCCCATCAATCCGGAAATGCTCCCTAAAAAGGGAAAGACTGCGAACATCAGCACCAGACCAATAACAGCAGAAATACCGGCAGCCATCCAGCCAAGGGATGAAGCCCTTTCCAGATCGCCCTTGCCAAGGGCATGCGAAACCTCGGTCTGGGTACCGATACCAAGAAATCCGAAAACCCAGAACACAGACGAGAATACAATGGTCCCGATACCAAGCGCGGAGAGTGCTTCCGGGCCGAGCTTGGCAACAAATGCAGTATCCACCAGCCCGGTCAAAGGCTCGGCGACCATAGAGAAAAGAACCGGAATTGCCAGTGTCAGCAATGTCCGGTTCGGTTTAATTTCAAATGGATGTTGTTTGTTTGTCATTACTTTTTAATATTCTCTTCAAACCAAGCTTCAAAAAGATCCATTGCTCGTTTGCCATACAGTTCCTTGCGGACGCGCTTAGGTGCACGTTTTTTAAGTGCAGGCATAAGTCCGAACTGGACGTTGGAAGGCTGGAAATTCTTCTTGGCTTCGCGCAGATGCCCGAGCAGTGCTCCCATGGAAGTTTCCGGCGGAGGTGCGGGAAGTTCGTTGCCCTTGGCCTGTTCAGCGAGCATGCGCCCTACCCAGAGACCGCAGGCAGCTGATTCGAGGTAGCCTTCCACTCCGGTAATCTGTCCTGCAAGGTGGATGCGTGAATCTGCCTTGAGAGCCAGTTTTTCGTCCAGAACTTCAGGAGCGTTGACGTAAGTATTGCGGTGAATGGAGCCCATGCGCAGAAATTCAACATCTTCAAGGCCGGGAATCATACGGAAAATACGCTTCTGCTCCGGGTACTTGAGCTTGGTCTGAAAGCCGACAAGGTTGAAGGCGGTCTTATCCTTATTCTCTGCACGGAGCTGAACCACGGCGTAAGCCTGCTCTTCAGTGCGGGGATCAATCAGGCCAACGGGCTTGAGCGGTCCAAAAGCAAGGGTCATGTCGCCACGGTCAGCCATTTCCTCAATGGGCAGGCAGCCTTCAAAATGGATTTCCTTTTCAAATTCGCGGGGAACAACACGTTCGCCTTCTTTAAGTTCCTTGATGAAGGAGTTGTACTGTTCCTCAGTCATGGGACAGTTCAGATAGTCATCATCTTCAGGCTTATAGCGGGAACCGAAGAAAGCCACGTCCATGTTAACGGAATCACGGCTCACGATAGGCGCGATGGCATCATAAAAATAAAGACGCTGTTCGCCTATTTTGGACATCAGACTCTCGGTCAGCCCTTCGGAGGCCAGCGGTCCAGCGCAAACAACAATCTTAGAAAAGTCAACAAGCTCGGGATCATCAAACGAGGTAATTTCCTTACGGACTACGGTGATGAATTCATTCTGCTCGATTTCTTCAGTGACAAGCTTGGAGAATACCTCACGATCCACAGCCAAGGCGGAACCTGCGGGAACACGGGCCTTCATTGCAGCTTTCATGAGTACGGAATCAAGAGCTTCCATTTCCTTCTTAAGCACACCGATAGCAGTATTCAGCTCACCGGAGCGTAAGGAATTGGAACAGACCAGTTCAGCCAGACCGGGCAGATGATGGGCCTCGGAATATTTATCGGGCTTCATTTCATAAAGAACTACCTGAATTTCAGCCTTTGCCAGCTGCATTGCACATTCACACCCAGCCAGTCCGCCACCGATTACAGCAATTTTATCCACGTATATTACTCCAAAGTCGATTGTATTTTTCAGTTATCTCAATTAATAAATGATAGATGTGTTTCGCGATCCTGCAAAATTATATCTAACTCACCATTTATGACCGCACCAATCTTAAAAATCAAGAATCTGACCACATCTTTCGCCACTCCGGGCGGAATCATTAAAGCTGTGGATAATGCCAGTCTGGACTTAGGGCAAGGAGAAACTTTAGCCATTGTCGGTGAATCAGGCTGCGGGAAGACAGTACTCTCCCTCTCGGTGATGGGCCTTATCCCAGATCCTCCGGGACGAATCACCGCAGGACAAGTGCTCTATCGTGATCAAGACCTCGTGCAACTTTCTGAACAGGAAATGCAAAAAGTCCGCGGCAACAAACTTTCAATGGTTTTTCAGGAACCCATGACCTCGCTCAACCCGGTCTTTAAAATCGGAGACCAGATCGGCGAAACATTACGGTTGCATAAAGGGATGGATAAGCATCAGGCCGCCGAAGCAGCAGTAGAAGCACTCAAACTGGTCGGAATTCCCAATCCTCATAAGCGGATCAGCAACTTTCCGCATGAACTGAGCGGAGGTATGCGTCAGCGGGTCATGATTGCTATGGCACTGGTCTGCTCGCCGGAAATCCTTATTGCCGATGAACCCACCACCGCACTGGACGTAACTATTCAATCCCAGATTCTGCGGCTGCTGGATGACCTTAAGAACAAAATGAACGGCTCACTCATGCTCATCACCCACGATCTCGGAGTGGTAGCACGGGTAGCCACCCGTGTTGCGGTTATGTACGCCGGACAGGTTGTGGAATCCGCATCCATCTCGGACACCTTCAAGGAACCGCTCCATCCATACACGCAGGGGCTGCTTAATTCTGTGCCAAGACTTGGCTGCCGCACTGCACTGACTCCCATTCCCGGTAACGTCCCTGCCCTTTTGGATTTACCCAAGGGCTGTCGATTCCATCCCCGCTGTGACCGTGCTTTTGATCTTTGCCGGGAGCAGGAACCTCAACTTTTAAATAAAGACGGCAGACAAGTACGCTGCTGGCTGCATACATAGCGCAACGAACTTAAAATCAATCCTTCGCAATGAGTTGAGAATGAGTGAAAACATACTGGAAATAAAAGATATTAAACGCCACTATCCCGTCAGCAACGGGCTTTTTTCCTTATCCAAGGCAACTGTTAAGGCTGTTAACGGCATTACCCTTGAAGTAAAGAAAGGTGAAACCCTCGGTCTTGTAGGCGAATCAGGATGTGGCAAATCCACCCTTGCCAGATTACTCACCGGACTGGAAAAGCCGGATCAGGGCAGTATAAATTTCAAAGGGCGCAAACTTGACGAATGGACCGCAACAGAGCGCAGCACCATGCTTCAAATGGTATTTCAGGACCCATACTCTTCGCTCAATCCCCGCCAGAGAATCGGAAAAATTATTTCCGAATCCATGCGCATTCATAAATCAGGCAGCAAGGACGAAATCCAGCAACGAGTCGAAGAACTGCTGGTGCAGGTAGGATTAAGACCTGAACACCACAAACGTTATCCGCACGAATTTTCAGGCGGCCAGCGTCAACGAGTGGCGATCGCACGGGCCATTGCCATGAACCCGGACCTAATCATCTGCGATGAACCTGTATCCGCGCTGGATGTGTCAGTACAGGCGCAGGTCCTCAACCTGCTCAAATCCATTCAGCAGGAATTCGGCCTGAGTTATGTTTTCATTTCCCACGATCTTTCAGTGGTCAGCCATATCAGTGATCGTGTGGCGGTTATGTATCTCGGGCAGCTCATGGAGATTGCCACTGCCGAAGAGCTTTACCGCAACCCCCAGCACCCATACACCCAGATCCTTCTCGATGCTGTCCCGGTTCCTGATCCGGCTGTTCAGGGAGAAGATGTTGTCATAAGCGGAGATATACCCAGTCCCATCTCTCCTCCTTCAGGCTGCCCCTTTCATACCCGCTGTCCCAAAGCGATGGAGATATGCTCACAGGCCCAGCCGGAACTGAAAGAAACCGAGGACGACCATAGAGTGGCTTGTCATTTGTATTAAAAAAGGCCGGAGCATTTGCCCCGGCCTTTCAAATTTAATTTATATTATCTGCGAATTACTTGGAATTAGAACGTTCATTATAAGCTTTTGCCAGTCCGCCTGTTGAAGTTTCGCGGTAAAGGCTTGGCAGGTCATGTCCTGTTTTCTTCATAACTTCCACAACTTCATCAAAAGGAATACGATGGGAGCCGTCAGAAAGGATGGACATCTGGGCACGGGCAAGTGCACGGGTGGAAGCACAGGCATTACGCTCAATACAGGGAATCTGTACCAGTCCGTCCACGGGATCACAGGTCAGGCCCAAGTGATGCTCAAGACCCATTTCCGCAGCATATTCAATCTGGCGTAAAGTACCGCCCATAAGTTGGGTTGCAGCAGCTGAAGCCATTGCACAGGCAGAACCGACCTCACCCTGACAACCTACCTCTGCCCCGGAAATAGAAGCATTGGTCTTGATTACATTGCCGAACAGTCCAGCCGTAGCCAGTGCACGGAGCAAATCATTCTCTTTAAGGTGTTCCTGAGTATCTTTGAGATAACGTAAAGTTGCCGGAACGATACCGCATGATCCGCAAGTAGGAGCTGTTACGATCTCACCACCGCCTGCGTTTTCTTCAGAAACAGCAAGGGCATATGCTGTGGTCATACCGGTAAGCTGCATATCCGGGCCGGCATGCTTAGTACGGCGGTAATAAGACTTCGCCTGTCTGCGAAGTCCGATAGAACCGGGTAATACGCCTTCGGCCTCAAGACCGCGCTCTAAGGATGCCTCCATTACTTCCCAGACACCGCGCAGAAATTCCCAAATTTCTGGACCTTCACACTTTTCTACGTATTCCCAGTAGGTGATGCCCTTGTCTTCGCAATGAGCCATAATTTCAGTAATAGTGGTCAAATTGTAGACAGGATCGGCGCTGGATGCTGCGGCACCTTCTTCACGGATGGCCCCCCCACCGACGCTGTAGACTTTCCAAGTATCAATGACAGCACCGGAATTATCCAAAGCTTCAAACTGCATTCCATTAGGATGCTCTGGCATTTTCTCTTCAGCTTTCCAGATCAACTCAGTTTTATCATCACCAAGAACACTAAGAATCGCCCAGTCGGTAAGGTGCCCCTTACCTGTAGCGGCAAGACTTTCAAAAAGCGTTACCCTGAATCGAGGTGCATCAGAATGTTTCTCCAGAAACCTTTCCGCAGCCATACGCGGTCCCATTGTATGACTTGAAGAAGGGCCCACTCCAATACGGTACAACTCTCTTAAAGACTCCATCTCTCCTGCCGCCTTGTAAAAATTTATAATTCATCCCCTGAAAACACATTGTGCTTTACCACAAGCAGAAACGCTTATATTACGCATTAACTAAAATTGACAACCAAAAAATACTGATTACGTGATCAACCACCACTTAAACAGATTAAAATGGATACAATTCGTGTAGTTCCCAAAATAAACAGCCATGACATACTTAATTATCATGAACAGTGGTATAAAAAAAAGCCTCCGGTCATGAGACCGAAGGCTTGTACTACCACATCAAAAGCAGATATTGTTAATCAACCAACCCCTCAGGCAGGGTCTCAACAAATCTCCTGATTTCATCGCGGACTTTGCGAAAACTATCCAGCTGTTCTTCATTAGAACCACCCCTTTCCGCAATTTCCTTTGCCATTTTCGGCGGGTCATCAAAGCCGACATGAACAACCTTGCTTCCCCCCGGAAAATAAGGACAAGTCTCATGTGCATGATTACAGACCGTAACAACTATATCAATAGGAATATCTCTAAGTTCATCAATATGGGTAGACTTATGTCCGGAGATATCAACACCGGCTTCAGCCATTACCTTCACAGCAGAAGGATTAAGTCCATGTGTTTCAATACCTGCGGAGTAAGCATTAATCTGGTCTGATTTTAGATGCCGAGCCCAACCCTCAGCCATCTGGCTTCGGCAGGAATTACCTGTGCACAAAAACAAAAGGTTTATCTTGTTTTTCATTTTTCCACCTGTTTGGATATTTTGCCAAAGAGGAAAACTCAATAAAAAACCATTCCATTTGAGTCAAGCGACCATACCAGTTGTAACTAAATTGGCACAATTCGCGTTGCTATTCGCGCATGCGAGCCTGATTTTTTATGTAAAGAGGCAACCTGATCTTCCATCTATCCAACTCAGATTGACTGAAAACGAATTCTCCCTGAGCCGGAATAACCGGAGAAATGCTGCTTACAGGAGTCCCACCAATTATCTTCATTACGATCTCACCGGCAGCACGCCCCTGTACTTTGCCACTTAAGACCATACCGCCAACAGCCTTACCTTTACCCACACTCATTTCCCAGAAAGCAAAGACCGGAACAGGAGAGTTTGCTGATGTCCATGCCAGAACTTCTTCGCCGTCAACATTAGCCCCACCTTCAAAAAGACTGTGGTATAAACCAATTACTATAGCTTCATACCCATTTTCGCGGGCATTCATTACGGCCTTGCGCCAGTTACTGTAATCGTAAAAAGAATTAACATCCGCCTTAATACCACTAATTTCCATTCTCTGTTGATCATGAAACACAGAGGCCCGAAAAACTTCCGAAGTTGTCCCCTTATCGAGCAGGATCAAAACTTTCTTGCTGTTAAAAAGAATAAATTCCTTTAAATATCTTATTGTTCTCTTATAAAGAGGACGCTCAAGAACACCGGTTACATTTTCCCCTAACGGACCATAATTACGGGGATTATTATTAATGCCCATATAAACAACAGGAGTATCTGTTTTTAAAAATCGTTGTTCGAGGAACATCAAAGCGTTATCATCAGAAAGCACAACAATGTCCGGCTTGACTTCCAAATAGTATTTCCACGCTAAATCAGCCTTTTCCTGATACTGAGATGCATCAATTCGCTTGGTATCCATCTGGAAATTATACAGCTCAACCTGATCCTTTAAGATAGACTCAAGCCCAGCTCTCTGCTCCTGATCCCATGCATACCCATCATGATAGCTCTCGATGTAGAGAACCTTGGGCTTTGAATTTGCAGATGCTGCAGACACAAAGAATAGCAGGAAAATAAGTATACTGATTTGCTTTAACATACCGCTCCCGGGCTTAAACACATAATTATTTGATCAATTAACTACCCAGACGGTGCACCCAACAGCAGACTGAACAACTTTCGTTGAAACGGAACCAAACAGAAACTCTTCGGCTTTGCTGACTCCTCTCCTGCCGATAACAATGGTTCCATACTCGCCTTCTTCGCGGATACGCAAAATATCCATCCCTATACTGCGTCCGGTAGAACAGATGTCTGTTTCATGAAACGGCGACTTGCAACTGGCAAAGTACTCAATTCTTACTTCTTCGGGATTAACTCCCATTGAAACGAGCTTCTTCTCAGCCTCAGCCAGTTTCAGCATCATAGCATGTTCATTTTCGCCGCACTGCTTTTCCCAAGCCGCGTCATCGGGAAAGATATCTTTATCCGGAAGTCTTTCAACATAAAGCAGTACAATTTCTTCACCGGAACAATTGCGGGCAATATTACCTACATATTCCACAGCCTTAAATGAATTTTCAGAACCGTCAAAGGCAACCAGCATCTTCATGGACTTCATAATGATTTCCCTCCTACAGGCTTAACCTGCTCAAAACGGCCTACAAATTACGTATTTCCTTCAAGCTTTTATTCATATCCAGCATCAATTCATCAACACTCTCATAAAAGACTGAGCTGGAAGATGAAAAGTGCATAAGTATATTATTCAATGAAGGTGGAATGTAATCATAAATTTTCCTCAAATTTACGACCCGATTCCCGATAACCACCGAATAATCCCCCGGAGTGATGGACGAAAGCATACCCGGGTCAATGTTGTGGTCCTTCATGGTCTGTGCTGTGATATTGGCCTTTCCCACCAGATAAATCAGGATACTTCCAAGTCCGAATACATCAAGACCGAATGGATTTTCATAAAGCTCAAAAGCGTAATCAAAATCTATCCACCTGTAATCTCCGGTATCATATTCAACCCAGAGATGATCACGACGAATATCACCGTGCTTTTCGTCATTATCATGCAAAAATTTGATGGCTTCACAAGCCCCGATATACTTTTCAAAAATATCCGGGAAATGCTCGTGAAAATATGTTTTATGATCCACCGGAATATTATGCACCCAGACATCAAGACGCTTTCCGCGGATAATATCCAGCACCCGCACATTATTACCCGCAGAGTCATCTGCTGAATACCCCTGCATGAAACGCATATCGCCTTTAACCAGTTCAAGAATACGTGCCTCCTTACGCGGACTTCGGAAACACTCAATCTTAAACGGCCCGATATTCATGGGAAATTTTTCATAAAATGCTAACTTCAAAATCTGAGGCTGCTTATCTTCCAACCGTTTGCATCTCTTGACCCAATACTTGGGGTCATCGAGGCCGAACCTGCGTTCCATTTCATTTTTGGAGACAAGAAAATGCTCATTCCCAAGCTGAATAACATCACTGAAATCAATATTCATGAATTCAGAGGTATCGGTATATAAATTCCCAAAACGGGAACTACTGTAGTCAGGCAGATGCGTCTTAATCAGATCCCGGACTTCCTTGCTCATATGCACTCCCGCGATTCAAGCTGTTGGGCTAAATCCACTTCTGTCCTTACTGTGAATCTAACACACTGATATCAACAATGAAAGAAAAACAGGCCACAGGCGAAAACGATTATAGAAAAACAGCGGGAATATATTGCACTCCGGACCTTGCCTGTTATCCGTTTGTACTTTAAGTTGTATGATTCAGATAAACACTTCAACTACATCATTCTCAACAGAGGATTTCTTGAACGAAAAACACTATTCACTGGATGAATTGGGCTGGAAGGACTGCTTCAAGGGCCAATTGGATACTGATGACACTGAAATGATTCCCGCCCGGGTTACGATGACTCATAAGGGACATCTGGTTGTCTCCACTGGGCATTCCGAACTACTGCTGAAAATTGCGGGCAAAGGCATAGGCAGCTTAAATGAACAACCTACTGTAGGTGACTGGCTGCTTATGGACCGCGAAACAATGGTCCCGGTAAAAGTTCTTGAACGCACCAGCCTGCTTCAACGCATGGCTCCCGGTCAGGAAGTTAAGTTACAACCCATTGCCGCCAATATCGATACACTTTTCATAGTCTCCTCCTGCAACACAGAGTTCAACCTGAACCGCATTGAACGATACATATGTCTGGCACTTGAAGCCGGGGTTAATTTCGTACTTGTGCTGACAAAGGAAGACCTGACCGAAGAAGCGCAGGAATACAGAAAGCAGGCCGAACACCTTTTTGAATCCATGCCCATTGTGACTATCAACGGCAAAGACCCGCAAAGCGTACAGAGCCTTCAGAAGTGGTTTAAACCCGGTGAAACTGTGGCCCTGCTCGGCTCATCCGGTGTGGGAAAAACAACTTTGCTCAACACTATAAACGGCACCGAAAAAGAAAAAACCGGAGCCATCCGCCACGGGGATGACAAAGGGCGTCACACAACAACCACCCGCTCACTTCATGTAATGCCGAGCGGTGCCCTGCTTATTGATGTTCCCGGCATTCGTGAGCTGCAACTCCATGACTGCCATGCCGGTATTGACCGTGCCTTCAGTGAAATCGTTGAAGCCGAAGAAATGTGCCGCTTTTCAGATTGCAGCCATGAACGTGAACCGGGCTGCGGAGTGCGTGAAGCACTTGAGAGCAAGATCATAACCAGACGCAGGCTTGATAATTATCTGAAATTAAAAGAAGAAGCTGAAAAGAATACTACTGAGATTGCAGAAAGAGCCAAAAGAAAGGCCGGTAAGAAGAAAAAATATTCACGTAAATGGAAGAAATAATAACAAAAAAACGGTGCATCCCTAATGGAGCGCACCGTTTTTTTTTGAATTTCTAATACTGAGAGATTTTCTTAGGAAGCTTGATCATCCAGAACCCGGCCTTTTCACCGGTAGGTACAAGCTTGAATGAGGTGTCCACTTCCTGACCGTTATATGTCATCTTATCACCGTCGATGACATAGCTTTTGGCCTTCTTGACAACCTTACCATCCTTATCTGTGACAGGATCAATTGTTTTGGAGCCGAAACCGAAATCGTTATCGGAGCATACTGCGAGAGTCCGCATATCAGGTAACAGAGCCAGACCTTCGGCTTTGCTGGGCTTCCAGCCGTAATCACGCAAACTGATAATCTTTTTCTTGGTCGCCATCTTAATGCCGAGAGATTCAAGCTCTTCAGCCCCGGAAACGGCTTCCAGTTCTTTACCTTCGGCTGTCATCTTACCAGTCAGGTCTGTGGCTTCGCTGATATCAATAAGATAAACAAGGTTGCGAAGACCGTCCTTTCCTTTACCCTGTTCAACAATAAGGAACTCGGTATCGCTCACAGCATGCAGGTCACCGATCTTAACATCCTTGCAGCGCTTATAGGCTTCGACATCAACGGGGTAAGCAAACATTTTAGTTTTGCCAGTCTCGGGATCAAGAAGGACAAGACGGGTAAACGGAGCCTTGCTGGACTTCACATTACCATCAATATCGCAAATAGACTGAACAGCTCCGAGAACCTTGTTGGAGGGAGTAACGGCAATGCCTTCCATTCCCCGGTTAGGCTGGCGTTTACCTACGATTTCGGGCAACCCATCACCCGGACCATATTTCTTAAGCAAACGCCCGGTGTTGGCATCCATCTTAGCAATGAACGGACCGTACTCATCACAAATCCAAAGGTTGCCGTCCTTGCGGTCAATGGCAATGCCTTCGGTATCTAGACCTTCGCGGTCGTAGGAAAGTATCTTATAGGAATCATTAAGCGGAATCTCGCCGGTAGAACCGACGGTTCCGGGAGGAATGGGACGGCCGGAGATTTTTCTGCCCTTGGAGTCTTTGATTTCAATGGTGCTTAGCAGAGTCACCTTACCGTCTTTTAAACCGACAGCACCGTAAGATGGAGTGTAATCAGGGGCGGGAAAAACCTTGGAAGGGACCTTCCTGCCATCGACCATAACTTTAGGACTGTCTGCATTAGGGCCGCGGTCACCAATGGCATAGAAATAACGGGTACCGTCTTCACCCAGACCGATATAAGTCATGCCGGAACCTATCCCAATGGGAAAGCCTTCCGGGAATTCAGCTGCATACTGCCCACTGTAAGGAACATTGTACTTCAGAGGGGTATCAACTTCATACTTTTCGATTTCAAACTCAGACGCAAAAGCAAGACCGGCACTAAGAGCAACTGCCGCACCCGCTACAATCAACTTTTTAAGCATGGTAGCCTCCAGATTTTTATATCCCAAAGCAGCTACACGTTTTAAATGCAAAGATGATCACATACAGGTTACAAACAAGTTTCCTGTGCAAAGTTAATGAATCATTTTAATGAAACACAAAAAAAACAACAAATTAATTACGGCTTAAGAACTTCCCGCAAAGCTTCATCTGCATCAGGAAAATTGAAATTAAATCCGGCAGAAATCAGTTTAACAGGCATTACGAACTGCCCACTCAAAAGGACTTCCTCAGCCATCTGCCCAAGAACGAGCTTTAGCACAAAACCGGGCGCGCGAAACCAGACCCTTTTACCCAATACTTTTCCGAGAGTGTCAGCAAATTTATTAAAGGTCAGTGGATGGATAGAGCTGAGATTGAAAATCCCCTTGCATTTCTCATTTTGAATCAGAAAAATTATGGCCCGAACTTCATCTTTGATATGAATCCACGAGACACCCTGATGCCCCGCACCAAGATAGCTACCCAAACCAGCCTTAAAAGGACCAATCATCTTACCCAGCGCACCGCCGTTTCCAAGAACCATTGCTGTTCGAATAATTGCCCGCCTCACACCGTGTTCTTCAACCGAAGCTGTGCTAGCTTCCCATTTTTCAACTACATCCGAAAGAAACAGGCCACCTTTTGCAGACTCTTCATTAACGGGCTCTGGACCGCAATTACCATAGTATCCGATAGCGGATCCCTGAATAACAACTTTCGGCTTGTTCTGAGCTTTTGCAACTGCTTCGCTTACTGCCTCGCCTGCATCTACACGGCTGGCAAGAATGGACTTTTTCTTAGCCGCTGACCAGCGACCGGATGCAATATTATCTCCGGCAAGATTGACGATGGCATCAGCACCGTCCGCATATTCCAGCCAACCCGCTGAAGTTTTACCATCCCAGACAACATTACGAACTCCGGAAATTTCAGAAGGACGACTGGAACGGGTCAAGCAAATTACCTGATAGCCCTTTGCAACTAATTCCTGACTCAACTTTTTTCCGATAAATCCGGTTCCACCAGTAATCACAACTCTCATGGTTCCTCCTTGTCGAAATCAGCTTTTGCTTCTTTAATGGGCAATTGTATTATGAAACGAGTCCATTCTCCGGGCATGGAGTCAACTTCCATAGTTCCGCCATGATGCTCAGTAATAATAAAATAAGAAACTGAAAGCCCCAATCCTGTCCCTTTACCAACTTCTTTTGTAGTATAAAAAGGTTCGAAAATTCTTTTACTTACGTTCTCGTTCATACCGGGGCCGTTGTCTTCAATCTCCACCCTGACCATTTCTCCGACATGCTTTACCCTGAGGACCATACGTGGCCCACCGTCCTTATAACTCTTTGTCTGAAGAGCTTCAGCCCCATTCCTTATTAAATTCAAAAAGACCTGCTGAATTTCATTACTCTCACACCATACACATGGAATCCCAGCCTCATATTCCCTGACAATTTCTATCTGCTTAAAATCATATTTTTCTTTCAAGCTATAACTGCTGGAGACCAAGTCAACAGTCATATCAAGGAATTCCGGCAGGCTATGACTTCCTTTGATCCTATCACTTTTGCGGCTGAAACTCAGCATATTTGAAACAATCCTGGCTGAACGAACTCCTGCTTCAAAAATACTTTCTATTTTTCGAAAAACTCCCCGCTTTTCCATATAATTATGGACATCATCTATGGATGTACCGCACTCTTGAGCAATAATATCGTTGGCCTCCAAGCCGGGAGTTGTCTGACGGGTGATGTTCTGCACATTACCTAAAATAATTGCCAGCGGGTTGTTAATTTCATGCGCCATCCCGGCTGCAAGGCCCCCAACAGACAACATTTTCTCGTTCTGCATCACCGTCTGTTCAAAATTAATACGGTCGGTAATGTCATCGATCCTGATTACCGCCCCTTCAACACCGGGCTCACTTAAAGGGTAAATGGTAATATTTTCATAACGGACACGCTTATCAATATACTTGCGAACCTTGGTATCAACGACTTTTATCCCTGTTTTCAAGGCACTGCGTACCCGCTCCAATTCATCAATTAAGTCAGGAACAACATCTGCCAGATCCTTTTCAAGAACATCTTCGCGTTTAAGGCCGTAAGCTTTTTCGGCTTCAAGGTTCCACTGATTGACTCTACACTTTTTATCCACTCCAATGATAATGGATGGCATTGAATTAATGATGCTTGATAAATAAAGCTGAACCTCCTGCAAATTATGCTCTACCCGATGCCTTTCCCGAAGCTCAGCACGTAATAATTCAGTTTTCTGTGCAACCTTATGACGCAACAGTCCAACCCAAAGTATTGCCAGCGCAAGAAAAATCAAAAGAGGAACAAGTACTAAAAATAAATAGTGGACAATCTTATCGTAAAGGCTCTCCCGCTCATATACGCCAAACCATTTTTCATATATTTCATCATACTTTCCAGACTTCTTAATCAGGTTCAACCCTTCATTCAGTCTGCCCAGCAATTCGGCATTTCCTTTACGGACGGCAAAACAATATTTACCGAACGCAAAGTCCGCACCGGTAGTCCCCAGGTTATCAATACCTTCTTCAGTGACCCGAAAAAGGTTCTGCATCTTACCAAGCAGGGCAGCATCATGCTTGCCGGACGACAGAAGCTTCAAAGCCGAGGCTTGATCTGCTACCGGAATAATTGTCGCTTCCGGGTAACGCTCCAAAGCATAATCATGCATTATGTCACTGCGCTGAACCAGGATCTCTTTATCATGAAGGTCTTCAAGTCTTTTAATATCCGAGCCCAAACGCACGAAAATGGAGTGGGAAATAATATTATGGGGAATTGAAAAATCGAAAAGTTCTGTACGGGCAGGCGAAAAATACATTCCAAGGACTACATCGCTGGCACCTTTCTCAAGATTATCAACAACCTCACTCCAAGGACGCAGGTTAATGCCTATATTTAAACCGGAAGCTTCTGCTACAGCGCGGATAATATCAACATTAAAACCTGTAGGCACACCATCCTCTAAATACTCGTATGGCGGATAATTGTTATCTCCTTCCACAAGAATATTATCAGCATGCGCAATCTGCCCACAGGACAAATAAAAAAACAGGCAAAGTAAGCACAACAATCTTGGCAATACATTATTTATGGATCGCAAATCCACTCCCCTACTCAATACAATATAGACCTAATACACTGCACCCTTTTTAATACTAACAATAAATCATCTTCAGCATTTTTTGTCCAGAATTACAAAGAATTATTCCCCTTAAAAACAAAAATCCCGGACAGCAAAAGCTATCCGGGACATAAAAAACAGAGTTGCAGCTATAAAGCTATGCAGCTTTAAGAGCTCTGCTGATAAAATTCAAGATTTCCTTATAAAGACTGGGAGGACTGTACGGAGTAAGCAGATTGGTCCTGACCGCACCAACAAGGTTACACTGTACAACCGCTGCTGTTTCCGAAACTGGCAGGTTGGGGATAGAACCATCCCGAACACCACGGGCGACACAGTTTTCAAGCAGAACTGGAATCTGGACAAACTTGTGAACCATTGCGTCACGATCTTCCCCGGTTTTCAAATCACTGTACGGTGAACATCTGATCAGCACCAGAAAATCCTCATCAGGATCAACGGAAAATTCAAGATAACGACGAGCGAATCTATATACGGCATCAAAACCGTTCTCTGCCTGCACGACCTCATCCTGCAAAGCCAGAGTCAAGCGTTCAGCAACGTCAAAACCAGCCGCACGGAAAAGCTTTTCCTTGTTCCCATAATGATGTGAAAGCAATCCCACTGCAACACCGGCACGGTCTGCTATCTTCTTGAAAGTAGTTCCACTATATCCAAGTTCACCGAAAAGCTCTTTAGCCGCCTTTAAAACTGTATCCTTTTTGGTCATTATAAAGTCTCGTTATTTCAATTTGTTGAAATTTATCGACACAGAAAAATCTTTACACGTAAAATCAAGCAAAGGTCAACTCAGAAAGTGAACACACCCCTAGCAACAACTTTAAGTATTTAATCCCTATTCTCCAAAATACTTACCACTAACCTTTGCCAGAAAGAACAAAAGCCCCTCCGGTGGGGGAGGGGCCTATGCTTTAAGGAATGGAAACGGAAGGTGTTTTACTAAGCTGATCTATAAAAACCTGACATCCGAAACATGTCCGCACGTCATGGGTTTTTATCTTGATCAATGCCGATGTCCATCAGACTCGGGGAGAGATGCGGGCTTCCCCCCGTGTTGTGTCAAAGTAACTCTTACAATTTGCTGTTGCGGTTGAATCGTCATCCAACTGTATCAGGTGAAGCTTTCAAACTTTCTTCCTAAGACCCCTACAGTCGCCGGAAGCAGGAAACGTACTAGACCTGAAGGCTACATCAGCCTCTTGCAGACATCTACCCTGAACTCGTTTTCAGAGCGACATCAACTGAAAACAGTATCTACGTTCAGCTGTGCCTCCTGTCAACACTTTTTTAGAACTTTTTGATTTCCAAATCAGTTTTTATCTCAACATACTGTTTTATATATCTTTTACCTTAAACAGAACTCATAAAAACTCTTTACGAACCCGCCAAAAAAGAACAAGAATCACTGGGAAAACCATGCTGGTCGAACGTTCAATCAGTACTAACCACACGATTCCCTCCATAAATCTTCCCTCTTGTTGCAGCAAATGCCCGCTTCAAGTAGTATCATCTAAACATCCATAGAAGGAGAACAGACATGATTTTTACCAAGATATTAATTCCCGTTGACGATTCCAAGCACTCTGAAAACGCTATCAGCTATGGAGCATCCCTTGCGGAAATGTCCGGCGGCAAAATTATTGTTCTTCACTGCCACCGCCCTGTTCCCACCGGACTAGGAGAACCCAATTTTCAAAAAGCCATTGACGATGCCACCCGCGAATCTTACGCAATCCTTGAACAAAAGACCGCCTTCCTTAAAGACAAGAACATCAATCATGAAGAAAAAATAATTGGCGGTTCCATAGCAAAATCAATTAAGACTGTTGCAGATACGGAAAAATGCGACCTGATAATTATGGGATCTAAAGGAAAGTCTGACCTTGAAGGATTGGTTGTAGGCAGCGTAACCCATAAAGTCCTGCACATCGCCGAGATCCCTGTTCTGGTTATTAAGTAGACAAGGTAAAAATTCAACGAAACTACAATCTATAATTAAAATGAGATTGTAATTAGAACTATTTTCAATTAAGTATTTCAAAAAAATATTCGTGTAATTTTATTATTATTTCCAGCATACGGAGAGTTTAATGCGGCTTTTGACACGATCAGATTTTGACGGCCTTGCCTGCGCTGTCCTGCTTAAAGAAATTGGAATCATGGATAACTGGATGTTTGTCCATCCCAAGGATGTTCAGGACGGACGCTACCCCGGCGACCCCAACGACATTGTTGCCAACGTTCCTTATATAGAAGGTTGCGGCTATTGGTTTGACCACCACTCCAGCGAAGACGAACGTCTAAACATGAAGCTGGATTACAAGGGAATGTCTAAGCAGGCTAAAAGTGCAGCCCGTGTCATCTGGGAGTACTTCGGCGGTCATGAAAAATTCGCCGATAAATTCGATGAAATGCTCCACTATGTCGATAAAGTGGATAGCGGGGACATCACAGCTGATGAAGTTGCCAATCCTAAAGGCTGGATACTGCTCGGCTTCATTATGGACCCGCGCACCGGACTTGGTAGATACAGACACTTCAACGTCAGCAACTACCAGCTCATGGAACACCTCATCGACTACTGCCGGGAATTGCCTATTGATGAAATCCTCAATCTGCCCGATGTCAAAGAACGCGTGGACCTCTATTTTGAAAGGGACAAACAGTTCCGTGGAATGCTGAAAGAACGTACCGAGATGTTCGGCAATGTCGCCATTCTCGACCTGCGCGAACAAGAAGAAATCTACCCCGGCAACAGATTCACCCTCTACTCCATGTACCCGGAATGCAACATCAGCATCCAGATCATTTGGGGTAAGATGAAACAGAACACAGTATTTTCCGTAGGTCACAGCATCCTTAACCGCACCAGCAAAGTCGATGTAGGCAGCGTAATGCTCCAGTTCGGCGGTGGCGGGCACAAGCAGGTCGGTACCTGTCAGGTTCCACATGATGAAGCCGATGCCGTCCTCGGTCAGATGGTCGCCATGTTCATGGATAAGAAATAACTATCAGGAACCTGACCACTCCGGTCAGGTTCTTTTTTCGTCATATTGTTTATCTAAGATTGACATAAATACAAAAAAGTCAATACAAGATAAACATGAAACAATTTTCTGCTGAAATATTCACACCTGAAGCCGCAAACAAAATTGAACTGCCACTGCTCTTATCAGAGGTAATCGCAGGATTCCCCTCCCCTGCTGACGACTACATCGATAAAAAGATGGACCTCAATGAACATCTGATCAGCAATAAGGCGGCAACATTCCTCATCCGGGCCTACGGCGACTCTATGATTGATGCCAACATCAAAGAAGGGGACATACTTGTTGTCGACCGTTCCATGGACGCTCACAACAACTCCATCATCATAGCCATATTCAACGGAGAGCTTACCGTAAAACGGATCAAACAAAGAGCAGGCAGACTCTTTCTTCTCCCGGAAAATCCTGAGTATCCTCTACTTGAAATAACCGAAGAGACTTCTTTTGAAGTTTGGGGAGTCGTAACCTACATCATCCACAAGGCAGTGTAATGAGAATCTTTGCGCTGGTGGACTGCAACAATTTCTACGTTTCCTGCGAAAGACTATTCCGTCCGGAAATCAAACACCGTCCGGTTGTTGTTCTTTCTAATAATGATGGCTGCGTAATATCCCGGTCACAGGAAGCAAAAGACATCGGCGTACCGATGGGGGCCCCGGCATATAAATATCAATCATTTTTCCTGCAAAATAATGTTGAGATATTTTCATCTAATTACGCTCTTTACGGCGACCTTTCGCAACGGGTTACTGCTACTTTAGCTTCCCTCACTCCAGACCTTGAGGTCTACTCCATCGATGAATCTTTCCTTGAATTTCCGCCCTGCATGCTTCGCGAACTACCGTCTATCGGCAAAGAAATCAGAACCAGAATTCTCAAATGGACCGGAATCCCGGTCTCTGTCGGATTCGGCTCCACCAAAACACTGGCCAAAGTTGCCAGCCGGTTTGCCAAAAAATATCCACAGACAGAAGGCACCTTCAGTCTGTGTGGCCGAAATGATCTGGACCGCCTGCTGGATAAAGTTCCGGTAACTGATGTCTGGGGCATAGGCAGACGGCACGGAAAAAGATTAATCGCGCGAGGAGTCAGCACTGCCCGGACCTTTAAAGATCTTCCTAACCTCTGGCTTAAAAAGAATATGTCCGTAACCGGACTGCACACGGCCCTTGAGTTGCGCGGAACCCCCTGCTTTGAACTGGACAATTCACCGAAGCCCAAAAAGACTATTTCCTCATCCCGTTCTTTCGGACGTCCGGTTACGGCTCTATCCGACCTTGAAGAGTCCGTTGCCGCCTATGTTGCCCGGGCCGGGGAAAAGCTGCGAGAACAGCAATCCCTTACAAACGGTGTAATGGTTTACCTGACCACAAACCGCTTCAACAATCTGCCACAATACTCCAACTCAGCCACCCGCATGCTGCCCATTGCCACGGACTATACCCCGGAACTGATCAACACCGGACTGCAATGCATCCGCTCCATATATAAGGAAGGGTTCAGCTATAAAAAAACAGGAGTGGTTCTGCTCGACCTTTGCGGAAAATACAACCGCCAATGCAATTTACTGGAACTGGACCATAAAGCTGAATCAGCCAAAAAAGAAGCAATCATGAACCTTCTCGACTCAGCGAACACACGTTTCGGAAGACGCACCTTGAGCTATGCTTCCGAGGGCCTTGAACAACCGTGGCAGATGAACAGGAAGTATAAATCACCATCCTACACCACCAGTTGGGACGACCTGCCAAAGATAGGCTAGACACCAGAAATCAAGGATTGACAATGATTCCTGAGCGAAGAACAAATCTTCAACTTCCCAAAAATTCGAAAATGTTCTCCCGATCCTGCTTGCCCATTCGAAAACTTTAGGGCATTAAACGAAGTGAAAGTAAAACTCAAAAGCCCGTAGTTGGGAACAAACAGAATTACTGTCTACAAAACTATGAATAAAACATTTACCAGCATCAGGACCAAGGCGACCTTGATCGGATTGCCCCTGATTATCGTAGCCCTGCTTACCGGTTGCGGAACAAAAAACGAAGCCGCAGGGCTCCATCAGACAGGAACCGTCGCCTTCATGCTCAACAAGGACAAGGCTGCCTCTGTCTACTTTGAAAAGGCAATCGATGCCAATCCGGAATACGGCCCCAGCTATATTATGCTCGGCGACTGCTATCTCCGTGAAGGCAAATACAAAGAAGCTGTTGAAGTCATCAGTAAAGGACTCAAACTTGAACTGGAGCAGGGCCACATCAGGCTTGCCCACAGAAAACTGGCCCGAGCCTACAAAGAGCTCGGAAACTCAGACAAGGCACTTGAGCACATAACCATCTATACCCGCATGTCTGTCTGGCAGGAAAAATTCACTCCGCAGAAAATCTCTGAGACAGAAACTTTTGTCGCGGACCTTAATCTGCCCGCTGATCAAAAGAGGCTTGCGGTAGACAAAATCATGGAAGAATCCACTAAGGCCAAAGCCGGACCTGTTACTGAAGAAAGTCAGGAAGAAGAAACCGACATTCTAAACATGATCAGTTTTGGGCTTATTTAGTTTTTTCAAAAGCACCTTAAATCCCGCATTTTATAATGTAAAATGCGGGATTTTCTTTTTAAAAGCGCAAAAAACACCCCATATTCGTAATTTGACGAAATGCACGTGTTTGTTTTATCAGGGCAAGCTGAAATGAATTCTGGCGGAGTTCATACTTAAGAAAACTGAAGCAGTCCTCTAGGGTCAACTTTCAACAAAACCACCAACCTAACTCCTCTTACTGGTTATAATTTTGTCCTAAAAATCAGAGTGGGACCTATTATACCTACGTAAGTGTTAGTTATATTTAACTTGACAGAAGCCTTATATGGCTTAAAACGGTTGCGTATTTTTTTGAAAAAAACAGTTTTAGCAAACATAATATAGAATTAACCAGAAAGACTCAGGAGAGTCGTTTTGAATCCCAAAACAGATAAAGTACTTATTGCTAACCGAGGCGAGATCGCCGTGCGCATCATGCAGGCATGTAAAGATCTCGGACTCAGTTTTGTCAGCGTATACACGGCAGAGGACAAGGATTCCGGGCACGTAACCCTCGCAAGGCAGCTCGGAGGCGAAGAAGCGATCTACATGATCAGATCCTACAACGATGCAGGAGATATCCTCTCCGTTGCAGACGAGACCATGTGTACCGCTGTACACCCGGGCTACGGCTTCTTCTCTGAAAACTTTCGTTTTGCCCGCAGGGTAACCGAAAGGGATCGTCCCATGACCTTCATCGGGCCTTCCTGGTGGGTAATTCGCGACCTTGGTGATAAAATCAACACCAAACGTCTGGCTAGAAAGCTCGATGTCCCCACCATCCCCGGTTCTGACAGAGCGATTTACGATGAACTGGAAGCGGAAGAAATCGCATCCAACCTGTTCGAGTTTCAGAAAGAACAGGGCGTACGTAATCCCGTTGTTCTCGTAAAGGCATCCGCTGGTGGCGGTGGTATGGGTATTGACGAAGTTTACTCTATCGAGGAATTCCGTCAGGTTTACCGCCGTATCAGAAACTACTCCCTGCGTACCTTCAACGATGAAGGCGTACTTATCGAACAGCGTATCTTCAACTTCAACCACCTTGAAGTTCAGATCGTTTCCGAACGCTCCGGCAAAAAACATGTCCACTTCGGCACCCGTAACTGCTCAGTACAGAGCCCCGGCCGCCAGAAGAGGATCGAAGTCGCACCCGGCTTCTCCCCTGAGAGCATCGCCTACTCCTTTGATGCTAAAAAAGTGCTTGATGACATTGTGGAACACTCCCTGAGCATGGCCCGCGAAATCAATTACGACAACGTGGGAACATGGGAATGGATTGTTACCCCCAAAGGCGCACCCTTCCTCATGGAAGTAAACACCCGTATTCAGGTTGAAAACGGTGTTTCTGCTGCCATTTCACGCATCAAGGGCAACCCGGACGTAAACCTGATCAAAGAACAGATCAGACTCGCCCTGGGTGACGAGATGGGCTACACTCAGGACGACATCACCTTCGAAGGTGTGGGAATCGAATACAGAATCATTGCCGAAGACACAGATGAGAAATTCGCTCCTTGGGCAGGCGAAATCGAGAACCTCCATTGGGATGACCATGATTGGCTCAGAATGCATACCCACATTCCCAAAGAACTGCCCTACCAGATTCCCACAGAATTTGACCCCAACCTGGCGCTGGCCATCATCTGGGGCAAGGACCTTGAGGAATCCAAGAAACGCGGACTCGAATTCCTTGATGAATTCGTTCTGGAAGGCAAGGACAGAAAGGACGTTTCCCTGAAGTCCAACCTTAAGTTTCTGGCCAAGAAAACAACAAACATACTGGAATTCTAATAATACATTATGGATATAGAAAAAAAACTGGACGGGTTGGTCAAGAGAGTCCAGTATGCGCGTGACATTCTCGGTGATGCCGAGGACAGACGCCTTACTGCATTCGCAAACAAGCTTGATGCCTTCCTTGAAACCAGCATAAATAAGACTCAGGAAGAACTGTGGGACAAACTCAACACTTACGATGAGAGCCTCGCAGTACTGGAAAAAGACATCGACAAAACCCTGTCCGCCATGGACAAGGTCCGCATCGTACGTCATTCCGAAAGAATCTGCCTCGAAGACATCCTTGAAAACGTCTACGACAACTACACTGTCGTAGGTGGTAAGGATGACATGAGCATTGACCCCGGCATGGTTATCGCCCGTGCCTACATAACCCGCCGCGTGGGTAAGAAAGTCCACAACCAGCCGGTTATGGTAGTAGGTCAGGAAAAAGGCCATGGTCAGGAATTCCGCAACGGCGGCTGCATCAAGCCTTGGGGTAATGCCAACGCCCTGCGCTACATGAAAGTTGCCGCCCGCGAAAATATTCCCATTCACACCTACGTATTCACCCCCGGCTCCTATCCGGTGGAAGATTACCCCGGTGCAGCTCAGCAGATTGCGGAAAACATCTACGAAATGTGCGGACTTGATGTCCCCATCATTTCCGTTATTTCCGAAGGTGGTTCCGGTGGTGCGGAAGCAATTGCCATGGCTGATAAGCGCCTCATGCTTTCACACGGCTACTATTCCGTTATCTCCCCCGAGGGTGCAGCCGCAATTGAAGGCCGTATCCGCGGCGGTGAACGCGCTCCTTCCGAGCTGATCGAAACCTGTGCGAAATCCCAGTGCATCACTGCGGACGACAACCTGCGTTTCGGTTACATCGATGGAATCATCCGTGAGCCCGCACTGGGCGCACGTCCCGAACATTTTGATTTCTACAAGATGGTCCGCTCTGAAGTAGTCCGGGCCACTGATGAAGTGGTTCTGAGCGTTAAGGGTCTTCGCCTCTTCAGTAAGGCCGCCATCAAGAACCGCAATAAAAAAGATATCACTGACGAATCCGTATTCGTCCGCTGGCAGATCAGCCCCAACGCTAAAGACAGGCTGCTCTGGAAGCGTTACAAAAAATACCGCCGCATGGCACAGGATGCTTTCGACGACAAACGTTCCTTCCTTGAAAAGCTCAACTCCGCAAAAGTTGATGCCATGGCCGCAGCGTACTCCACAGTTCGCTACGACATGATCAGGAAGTACCAGTCCAAGATTCAGGCCCTTGCAGATGAAGCCAAGGACGAAATGCATGTTGTGACCAACAAATTCGACAAGCTCAAGCACATGCTCCTCGGAAAGATGGGCGCAAACACCAAGAGCGTGTCTGAAGTTGAAGCGGCACTGACCAAACTTTCCGTTGATGCGGAACCGGATATTCCGCCGTCTGATTACCGTCACTACATCAGCCCCCGTGCCAGCGAAGACAAGGAAATCACCTGTCCGAATGCTGAGAAGAACGGCTGCCTCGAAATCTGGTCCCGTGACCTTTTCGATGAATTCGCCGGGGTATGCCCCACCTGCGGACACCATTTCCCCATGGAATACCGCTGGTACATGGCTAACCTCTTCGACTGGGGCACAGTACGTGAATTCAACAAATCCATCTGCTCTGCCAACCCCACAGGCTTTCCTAACTTTCAGGAAAGACTGGACGGGGCAAAAGCCAAAACCGGACTACAGTCCGGTTGCATCACCTATGAAGGTGCCATTAAGCACACCAAGGTAACCTGCGCCACTCTCGTAGCCCCCTTCCGTGGCGGCTCCGTAGGTGCGGCAGAAGGTGAAAAATTCATCCGCGCCCTTGAGCTGGCCGGTAAGAAACGTTACCCCTTCCTCGCATACGTTCACGGTACTGCCGGTATCCGTATTCAGGAAGGAACCAACGGTCTTATCCAGATGCCGCGTGTAACTATGGCTGTACGCCGCTACATCGAGTCCGGCGGACTCTACATCGTTCTTTACGATACCAACTCCTACGCCGGACCGGTAGCAAGTTTCCTCGGCTGTTCCCCTTACCAGTACGCTGTGCGCTCTTCACGCATCGGTTTCGCTGGCCCGGGCGTTATCAAGGAAACCACCGGTATGGATATCCCGCCGGATTACCATTCCGCATACAACGCACTCTCCAGAGGTCACATTCAGGACATCTGGGATCGCCGCGACATCCGCCGCAACCTGCATCAGGCATTCCTGACCGTAGGTGGCCGCAACCTTTACTACAGATAGAGCCACTACACTCTATTCCTCATACCCAAAACACCCCCTGTTCCTTATGGAGCAGGGGGTGTTCTCGTTTGCAGCTGTCATAAATCCGGAGAGTGGTGTATAAATAAAAAAGGAATGAACTTTTTAAACGGGAGGAAGCAAATGAAAAAAGCAATAAATTTATTTTTTATGGCACTTATGGCAACCCTCCTGCTCCCGCAAATTTCCATCGCCCAAAACATGGCTGATGGCCTGCAATGTCCATCCGGCTGGCAAACTACTAAAAGAATGCCTCCGCTATATGACGTCAACCAGCTTCTCAAACAATGCTATCCGCCGACCAATGATGCTGTAATTCAATTATACGCAAAGCGGACTTCAGATTCACTGATTGCAGAACTTGAAAAATGGACTCAAAGGTTGAGGCGCAACGGCTTGCCTTACCAGAGATTTTTAAACGAGCAACCGGGACACGTCTCAGGTTATCCGGCAATACTAAGATTCTTTTCAGGCTGGGATCGTGAAGGTAAATGGTATGACTCTTACCTTGTAGTTTCGCGCTACAAAGGCACAAACTATATTTTCATAGGCTACGCAATGAAAGGGCACGACCGTGTCAGGATTCAGATGAGAAACGCTATGAATGCATGGCATTATCCCGGAGTTTCAGGGCCTACTAATTCAGGTTATTCCAGCACGAACAACAATCAGCAGAATCTTCCCAATTATGGCCCGAACATCAGTCAAAACAATAATCCCAATGCCAACGTTAACATCAATCCGACTGTAAACGTAAACCGTCCCGGCTGCACACGCCAAACCAGTCAGGGCTCCACTTACACGAACACAATCAACGACTCCGGCAACTCGTATTCAAACACACAGGACACAAATTACTCCAACTCAGGAAACACACATCAAAACACACAGGACACAAAACCGGACAATCCTCCTGCCGACACTAACAACAATAACCAGAATACCGACCGCCCCAGCGACAATAAATATCTGGATTATATTCTGGAATAAACACACCAATCAGCAAAAAAACACCCCCTGCGCCATATGGAACAGGGGGTGTTTAAATCGAATCAATTAAATTCTGTTTATTCTACTTGCTGCCTCCGCCATCAATAGTTGAAACAGTTGCTGAAACTTCACCGGATGTATCAACGGTCTTGCAGGCTGCACAAGTAAAACAAAGTAACATTCCAAGGCCTACCACAAGTAATTTTCTTTTCAGGGGATTCAAATAAAAAAACATTTTATTCTCCTAAGGACTGCAATAAAATCATAAGTTAATAGGATAAATATTTACCCCAGTTGTCAGTTTCATATCAAGTCTAAAAGGAGAGACTAAGTCGAGGACGATAAAATTATAGAAAAAACAAATAAAAATTAACTTACTTCTTACCTTTCTTCTCCTGAGCAATACGCTCCATATCTTCGTCATAAGAAGCTACATTCCAAGGAAATGATTTACGGGCAGTCATGACCGCAAAATTTTCAACTTCCTGTACCCACTGGCGATAATCTTCAAGAACCCGCTCACCCAGCGGTGTGAGGCTACAGCCTTTGCGTCCACGGGTTTTAAGAACCAGAGAATCACCGAGCACTTCTTCGGTGTTCTTGAGCCTTCCCCATGCCGCACGGTAGGACATTCCGAGCGCCTTAGCTGCTTTATTCAACGAGCCTTGTTTTTCAATCTGCTCCAACAGTTGCGCCCTTCCAAGGCCGAAAAGCATACCTTCTTCTGTTTCCAGCCATAAGTTCAATCGCACCCTAGGACAGAAATTTTCATCGCTCGCCATTATTCAGCCTCCTTATATTTACATTCGCTTTCTGTTTACTTTTTTTGATAACATAAACAAAGCAGCGCACAAAGTACATGCCTCAAACCAATGAGAATAAATCTATAACCAGCACAATCAGCTGCAAGAGCAAAATAATATTATAGCTGCTCAACTCTTGCTTTTCCTGAAACTCTAACTAAACTCTCAGCTCCGCAGCCAAATCCGCCTTTCCTCTGATTTTTTAACACCGGATCTGCTATATAAGGCTGACTACGTTTGAATTTATACGGAGTTTTTCCCGCTTATGAATATGACCACCGCAGACATGACCAACTCTCCATACAAAACCATATGGAACCTGTCATGGCCTCAGATACTGATGATGCTCTTCCACTTGATGATCGGTCTTGTGGATGTCTGGGTTGCGTCCAAACTGGGCCGTGAAATTCAGGCTTCAATGGGCATGATCAGCCAGTCTCTTTTCTTCTTTCTGGTCATCGCCATGGCCACTGCCAATGGATCAGTGGCCGCAATAAGCCAGTCCATCGGTGCGGGCATGATGCTCAGGGCTAAGCGGTACGTAGGTCTATGCTTCATCATCGGAGCCATATTAGGGCTGATAATCTTCACTATAGGTTTTCCATACAGAAACGGAATCCTAACCATTTTGCAAGTCCCTGAGGAAATGCGCTATGTAATGGAATATTTCATTGAAGTATTCCTTTATCTCGTGCCCATCTACTACATGCTGATCATTACCAACGCGGTCTTCCGGGCCCAGAAAAAGGTAATGCTGCCGCTCTACAGCATGATTATCGTCACTGTTACCAACACGATTGGTGACTTAGGGCTCGGGATGGGTATGTGGGGGTTCCCCGATCTCGGATACAAAGGACTGGCCTGGGCAACATTCGGCTCAATAACCATGGGCGCCATATTTAACGTCATAGTGCTCATAAAATCGGGCGACCTTCGGCGTAAATGCATTGCTCCGTTACGCTGGATGAAAAGCGCTTTCCCCTACCTTTTCAAGGTAGCGTGGCCTAGCGGTCTGATGCAATTAGTCTGGCATTCCGGATACATGGTACTCTACTCCATCACTGCAAGTCTGCCTGAAAACAACGTAATCGCGCTGGCAGGCATGACTGCGGGTATCCGCATTGAGTCCATCCTGTTCCTGCCCGCATTTGCTTTCAACATGACTGCTTCGATTATCATCGGGCATTACCTTGGGGATGGCAAAGCTGACGAGGCAAAGAAATTCGGGTATAGAATATTGTTTCTGGCTATCGGATTCCTGAGCATTACCGCACTGCTGCTTTGGCAGGTAATTTACCCGGTAACATCCATCATTGCCCCGGAACAGGTGGTCCTTGATGAAGCCGTAAACTATCTCTACTATAACATGCTCGCTATTCCGTTTACCCTGACCTCAATGATCATGGCCGGAGCATTAAACGGAGCTGGAGCGACCCTTTACAACTTGTTCATTTTCGCCATCACCGTATGGGGATGCAGACTGCCGCTGGCCTATTTTCTGGGACACGAGGTACTGCATTCAGCCACCGGAATCTGGATGGCCATGCTCATATCGCAAGGAGTACAGGCATCCATCATTTTTTACACATTCTCATGTAGAAACTGGCAGAAGTTCAGCATGATCAAGAAAAACAATAAAAGGACCAGTAATGAATAACGAATTCAAGCCCATCACCCTTGAATGCCAGGATGAATTTGAAAAAGCGCTTGCGGCCTGTCCGCAAAGGACCTCTGATTTCACCTTTGCCAACATCTGGGGCTGGACCGAACATTACGGTCTTGAAATAAGCTGCGGAAAATCCGGGCTCATTCATGTGCGCCAGACCAAACCTGAAGTCATCAACTGGGCCCCCATTGGAGACTGGTTCAGCGCGGACTGGGAAAAATGTGAACTCATGAGTACCCCCGGAACTAAATTCACACGCATCCCCGAAAAACTGGCCCTGCATCTCAAAGAAATTTTCGGTGACAAAATCGAAATCACAGAGAACCGCGACCATTTTGATTACATCTATTCCGTTCAGGAACTGATTGAACTGCGCGGCAACCGATTCCATAAAAAGAAAAATCTCTACCGCCAGTTCATGAAAAAGTACGACTACGAGTACCGCGAAATCACACCTGATTGCGTAGAAGAAGTGCTGGAAATGCAACTTGAATGGTATCGCTGGCAGGAAGAAAAGAACTTCTCACCCGCCCTTGTCGCCGAGAACGAAGCCATTGCCAAAGTTCTCAAGGAAATGGACACCATCAAAAATCTCACCGGCGGAACCCTGAGAATCGACAATCGCATCATAGCCTACACCATTGCCGAGCCTTTGGGCGAAGACACAATCGTTATCCACTTTGAAAAAGGAAACACCTATTTCAAAGGCGTCTATCAGGCCATCAACCAGATGTTCCTCGAAAACAACGCCAGCGACAAAAAATTCGTTAACCGTGAGCAGGATCTCGGCGAACCCGGTCTGCGCAAAGCAAAAGAATCATACAATCCAGTACATTTTATGAAGAAGTACGAGCTTGTAGTTTTGTAGTTTGATTTGATGCGCTTTTTTATGAAAAGACTTTTGCCTCCGGCGACTTACCCCCTTTAAAAAGGGTTTAAGAATCCCAAACTTTTTTAGTATGGCTTCGCCGCTTCGTTATATTCTATTGTAACTTGATTTAATATGCTTTTTAATCAAACTGAACGAAAAAGATTCGTAGTATTGGGGCTGGATGGACTTCCGGCCTCTCTTGCTTTGAAATGGGCAAAAAGATTGCCCAATCTCGCCCGCATTGCCGGAAAGTGCGATTCCATTTCTGCCGAACTGCCGGAACTTTCCCCGGTAAACTGGACATCATTCTTTACTGCCCAAAAACCGGAAAGACATGGACTTTACGGCTTCACATCCATTGATCCGCAAAGCTACACCCTTTCCATTAACAACTTCGAGCAGGTACTCTGCCCGACAATTTTTGATGCTCTGGGCAAAAACGGATTGATCAGCAAGGTCATTAACCTACCTAATACTTACCCCGCCAAGCCGCTGCGAGGCATGCTGATTTCCGGCTTTGTTGCTGATTCATTTGAGAAAGCTGTTCACCCACCCTTCCTGCTCGGCCCACTTCGCGATGCAAGCTATCAGCTCGAAGCAGACACCAGCCGGGGAATAATGGACCCGGATTATCTTTTCGATCAAGTCGCGCGCACTCTTGAGGGACGGTTAAAGGTACTTGAATTACTTTGGAATGATCTTGCATGGGATTTATTCACCATTGTCTTTACGGAAACAGACCGCCTGTTCCATTTTTTCTATCCCGCTTTCGAAGACGACAACCATCCCCTCGCTTCCAAGGCAACAGAATTTATGCATAAATGGGATCATGCAATAGGTGTGGTGCTGGATAAATTCAAAACTCTGCCGGGAGATAAAAAGCTTATCAGTTTTGCGGATCATGGCTTCGCTGCCCTTGAAACAGAAGTGGACCTGAACACCTTTCTCGTACAACAGGGCTGTCTGGAATACACCCAGCCCGCAAAGGACCAGTGGGATTCCTCAATAATTGCCCCGAGCAGCAAAGCATTTGCCCTTGATCCCGGAAGGATATATATCCATACCTCTGATTTTGCACGTGGACAGATTGATCCAGCACACACAGATAAAATTACTGCTGAAATAGCGGACAAACTCATGAAGCTTGAGTTCAACGGACAAAAGGTGATGAGGCAGGTTCTGACCAAACGTGAAGCCTATGGAGACAGCCCTATAGGCAACCCTCCGGACCTGATCTGCACCGCAAAACCCGGATTCGATCTTAAGGCTAAATTTGACCGCGCTGAAATCTTCGGTTTCCATGGCAGAACCGGAACTCATACAGTGCAAGACGCATTTTTCTACAGCTCCGATGGACAGCAGATTAACACCATGCACCAAACCGGACAAATCATACTTGACTGGTTCAATATTACTCTGCCAGATTAACAAATTCACAACTAATTCTATATACGAAACGGCAAAGCCCTATTAAAAGTTTTTGGGATTCTTAAACCCTCTTTACAAAAAGGGTTTAAGGCCCCCGGCAGGGCCGCCGGAGGCATACATACATCATGATCGATTTTAAAAATGAATTGAACCCGGCACAGTACGAAGCAGCTACACATCCACAGGGTCCCGTGCTGGTAATTGCGGGTGCTGGCAGCGGCAAAACCCGTACAATTGTATACCGTCTGGCATGGTTGGTAGAACAGGGCATCCCGCCGGAATCCATTCTGCTGATGACCTTCACCCGTAAGGCTGCGCAGGAAATGCTTCAGCGTACCGAGCTGATTCTGGGCAGAAATCTGCACGGCACTCAAGGCGGAACATTCCACGCTTTCGCTTATTCCGTACTGCGTCAAAACGCGGCTGAAATCGGCTTTCCGAATGGCATAACCCTCATGGACCGCAGTGACTCTGAAGCCGCAGTCAAAGAAGTAAAAGATCAGCTTAAATTCGGTAAGGGAGACCGCTCATACCCCAAAAAATCCACCCTGCTGGATATGATCAGCAAGTCTCGTAACAAAGAACTTTCCATTGATACGCTGGTCAATTCCGAAGCTTTCCATCTGGCAACCTACGCTTCCGAAATGGAACAAATAGCTAAGGGCTACGCTGTTTATAAAAAACAGCACGGTTTGATGGATTATGACGACCTGCTCTTCTACCTTGAAGAACTGCTGACAAAAGACAAATTCCTGCGTAATTCCCTGCGTTCACGCTACCAGTACATCATGGTCGATGAATATCAGGATACCAACCTTGTGCAGGCTCGCATTGTCGGTTTGCTGGCCGGAAAAAACGGAAACGTCATGGCTGTAGGTGATGATGCTCAGTCCATCTATTCTTTCCGTGGCGCGGATGTAACCAACATCCTTAAATTTCCTGACATTTTTGAAGACGTAAAAATTGTACGTCTGGAACAGAACTATCGTTCCACACAGCCCATCCTTGATCTGACCAACGCTATTCTGGACGGGGCTGAAACAAAATTCGATAAGAAACTTTTCACCGAACAGACATGGGGCGATAAGCCGCAACTCATGGTTCCGCTCAGCGATTTCAGCCAGTCCAACCGCGTGCTGGACCGGATCATTGAATTGCAGAAAAAACATGGTCCCGAAGAGGTCGCAGTACTTTTCCGCGCCGGATACCAGAGTTACGGTCTGGAAGTTGCCCTGAAACGATTGGGTGTAGGATTCAAAAAATACGGCGGCCTGAAATTCAACGAAGCCGCACACATCAAAGATGTTCTGGCTTTCATGCGTCTGGTCAGCAATCCAGCGGACATTATCGCATGGCAACGCACCCTTGGACATATCAAGGGAGTCGGACCCAAAACCGCCACTAAAATCGCACAGGCTGTAATTTCTGCTGACCAGAAGGCACTTGGGAAATTCACCAAGAAATATCAGTTGCTGCAGGACATCCTGCGTGACCTTGATGGACTAAGGAAGAAAAACTCTTCTCCGGCAACCTGTCTTGAGATCATAGTTCCGCTCTACAGGCCGTTACTGGTTGCCCAGTACCCGGACGATTACCCGCGCCGCGAAGCCGGAATCGAACAGCTCAGCCAGATTGCATCCAACTACGATGATCTGGAATTTTTCCTGACCGACCTCTGCCTTGATCCTGATCAGCACAGCGAGGAAGAAAAAAAAGAAGATGTGGTCACTCTCTCCACCATTCATTCCGCCAAAGGACTGGAGTGGAATGCGGTCATCATCATTGACCTTGTGGAAGACCGTTTTCCTTCCCGCAAATCCATGCAAAAGCCTCAGGAATACGAGGAAGAACGCCGTCTGCTTTACGTGGCCTGTACCCGCGCACGCAAGGAGCTGATCATGTGCGCCCCGGCATCCATCAACCGCAAAAACACCGACTTCTCCGAACCTGCGGTGCCCAGTCCATTTCTGCGTGAGCTTGATAACGCACTCTTTGATGAATTGCAGGAATCCTATTCCGGCGGCATGGCGAAGAAAAAGAATGCTCCGGTAAATCCTGCTGCCTATACCGATACAGCTCCTTCAATCTCAGCTTCCAAGAAGCCCTCGCCCATGAAGCTGGGGCATTGCAAGCACAAGATTTTCGGACGTGGCAAAATCATCGAACGCATCGAGCCCAACAAGCTGCGCATCAATTTCCCCGGCTTTGGACCAAAGGTCATTGTCGAAGATTTTGTGGAGATGCTGTAAACAATGACAAAATTAAATTCAGAACAGGATTTCCTGACCCTGATCGACAAATATTTTCCATCCGAAAACGGCCATGTCACGCTTGGACGCGGAGATGACTGCTCTATCCTTCGTTCCGGCACAGACCTGTGCATCAGTAAAGATCTGTTTCTGGAAGATGTGCATTTCAGACGCTCGTACTTCTCTCCGGCAGACATCGGCTACAAAGCCCTTGCAGTTAATATCAGTGATATTGCGGCGATGGGCGGACAGCCCTGCGGATTTGCACTGGGTTTAATTATCCCGCCCAGTCTGGAAAGTGAATTCTGGGAACCATTCTTTCAATCAATGTCTGCCCTTGCGAAACAGCACGGGTTGATTCTGGCAGGAGGAGACCTGTCCGGCGGTCAGTATCTGGGAATTTCAGTTACAGTCTGGGGCGAAGCTGCGGGAGGCCGTTTTCTTTCTCGGGGCAATGCTGTACCGGGAGATATTTTATTCCTGCATGGTCCGGCAGGTATGGCCCGCACCGGACTGCTGGCACTTGAAGAATCAGGCACAAAAGCTACCGATTTTTACCCGGAATGTGTGCAAGCGCATCTGCGCCCGCCCATGCGCGTTGCAGCCGGCATCAAACTGGCTGAGTCGGAACACGTAAAAGGACTGATGGACCTCTCGGATGGTCTGGCCCGTGACCTGCCCCGTTTTCTGGGCTGCTGTGAAGGTAGTTTAGGTGCTAGGATTTCACTTGATGAATCGCAATTGCACGAAGAAATCATTCACTATGCTGAATCAAAATCAATTTCCGCTGCCGAACACGCTTTCCTCGGCGGAGAGGACTATGCCCTGTTCGGAGCTGCTTCAGCTGATGGCTTTGCAGAACTGAAGGCAAAAATCCCCGGCCTGCACCAGATAGGCACAATCACCGGGGACAACAAAATTTTACTTAACGGCAAAGAATACACTGCCGGTGGATTTGATCACTTTTCCAAATAATTACCACCCCAGCGCGGTAATATATTCGTACATTACCCAAAAATGGCAGAAACTTCCGGCCATGACAAATACATGGAAAATTTCATGGAAGCCAAAGAATTCCGGCCACGGATCAGGCCGTTTCATTGCATAAATAACCGCGCCGATTGAATACATGATTCCGCCGGCAAGCAGCCAGAGCAATGCTCCGACCTGCAAAGCCTGAATCAAGGGATAAGCCCCGACAATTACCAGCCAACCCATGGCTAGATAAAATCCGGTGGACAACCATCGCGGCGCATTCAACCAGACCATTTTGGTAATAATCCCAGCCAATGCCATGCTCCATATTGCAGCGAACAAAGACCATCCCCACGCTCCTTTAAGCCCCACAAGGCATATAGGCGTGTAGGTTGCGGCAATATAAATATAGATCATGGAATGGTCGAGCTTACGCAGCCACATGATCCCCCGCTTGGAAAGGGGCAACCAATGGTACAAAGTGCTCGCAAGGTAAAGCAAAACCATACCGCCGCCAAAAACCGAAAAAGTAACCACATGCATTACGCTGGTCGGATTTACAGATGAAACCAACAGCATAACCAGCCCGGCAATAGCGAGGCAAAAGCCTATAAAATGAGTTAACCCGCTCATGGGTTCGCGTACGTATTGCAGCATAATATCCCGTCCTTGAATAGCGAGTTGGATAACAAAATTTGGCCCTGACTTTTTTTCCGGAAAACCAACTTGCAGAACATTCTGCAAAAAGCGGGCAAAAGCTCACATTCAAACGATCGTTTAAATTCAATACGTAACAGTACACAAAAAAAGCCCGTAACACCAGCAGTGTTACGGGCCATTATCATCTATAGAACGTACAGAGCGGCTCTTATGATATGATCAGGACTATTCGGAAAGCATGCGTACTGCGCAGAATTTTCCGCACATAGCGCATTCTTTTTCATCTTTATGGTCTTTTCTACGAGCACAAGCCAGAGCGGGGTCAATTGCCAGTTCAGCAATACGGTCCCAATCAAGTTCCTTACGTGCGATAGAAATCTCTTTATCACGCTGAACAGCATCCTTACGGCCAAGTCCTACTTCACCGCACTGGGCAGCAACGAGAGAAGCTTTAACACCGTTCCAGACGTCATCAATCTCAGGCAGGGTCAGGTGTTCTGCGGGAGTAAGGTAACAGAGGAAGTCCACGCCGTTCATAACAGCAATGGCACCGCCGATTGCGCCGGCAATATGGTCATAACCGGGAGCGGAGTCAGTTACCAGAGGTCCGAGAACGTAGAGAGGTGCATTGTAGGTAGCAGCCTTGATTCCACGAATCTGGGATTCAACAAGGTGCATGGGCACGTGGCCGGGACCTTCAATCATAGCCTGAACGCCGTATTCGTGAGCACGCTTGGCAAGCTTACCGAGCATGAGAACTTCTTCCCACTGAGCAGCATCACCGGCATCTTCACCTGCACCGGGACGGAGGCCGTCACCGAGGCTCAGGGTAACGTTGTGCTTGAGGCAGATTTCGAGAAGACGATCATAGTTGGTGAGCAGAGGGTTCTCCGCATCATGATCACGCATCCAACGAGCAAGGATAGAGCCACCGCGAGAAACGATTCCCAGCAGACGCTCACCTTCTTCAGTTGCCCACTCTGCGCCACGGCGGGTAAGGCCGCAATGCAGGGTCATGAAATCTACACCCTGTTCGGCTTCTTTTTCCACTTCTGCAAAAAGTTCATCAATGGAGAAACCTGCGGGATCTTCATCACGTGCAACATACTGCTGCGCCATAGCATAAATGGGTACAGTACCCAGCGGCAGGGGGCAGCTATTGAGCATATCGGTCCTGATTCCGTCAAGATCACCGGCGGTGGAAAGGTCCATAACGGCGTGTGCGCCAGCCTTCCATGCGGTATCAAGCTTCTTCATTTCCTTTTCACGGTCATTCTTAAAAGGAGAAGTACCGATGTTAGCGTTAATTTTAACCTTCGCGGGCTGCCCGATAAGGGTGGGAGTTACATTCTTGTGGTTGGGGTTCCCGAGCAGAACCATAGTCCCATCTTCAATGCCCTGAATAATGGTCTCTTTGGAGAGCCCTTCGCTCTTGCAAAGTTCATCAATGCTGGAATCAAATATGCTTTTGAGAGCTTTATTTTTTGAAAACATCTGATTTCCTTATAACGTTATTAGGATTGTGCATTTTTCGTATTCTCAATGGTGTCTGTACAGGCAAGTCCATACCCCAATTTACCAGCGGGTACAATGGAACTTTTTACCCCGAAATCAAATAAGGGTACAACTTCCATCTAAATTCACAGTTCCGCCAATATTACTCTTTCATTAATTCTCTACGGTTAAAGTCTGTCATTTCGGAATTTTATCATGGAAAATTAAACAGATACAAAATCAAATTTGCATTTATGTCTAATTTCTAGTAGATCAGCAGATCATATTTTTTTGCGACACATAATATTTCAAGGGGGAAATTTAATATGCGCAATTGGAGAGGACTGTTATTACTGACAGTTTTATTTACACTGCTCTGCCAGCCCGCATTTGCGGCTGACTCCAGCCTCGGCCCGGCTAACGCCAAAGTGTTCGGTATGTTTACACTCATTCCGCCGCTTGTTGCCATTGTTTTGGCCTTCATTACCAAAAACGTTGTTCTGTCACTTTTCATCGGTGTATTTTCCGGTGCTTTCATGCTCGAAGCGAAAGGCTTTGACATCTACAACGGTTTTGTTGGCGGATTCCTGCGTCTGTCCAACGAAATTCTCGGCTCTCTTGCCGACTCATGGAACGCAGGTATCGTACTCCAGTGTCTCGCCATCGGCGGTCTCATTGCACTGGTATCCAAAATGGGCGGTGCGAAAGCAATTGCTGATGCTCTGGCTAAAAAGGCAAAAAGCCCGCGCAGTTCCCAGTTTGTTACTTGGGTGCTCGGCCTTTTCATCTTTTTCGACGATTATGCAAACTCCCTCACCGTCGGCCCTATCATGCGCCCGGTTACTGATAAAATGAAAGTTTCCCGCGAGAAACTGGCTTTCGTCATCGATGCCACCGCAGCACCCATCGCCGGTATCGCACTGATCTCCACATGGGTTGCTTACGAAGTCGGCCTGATCCGCGACGGTCTTCAGGGAATCGGATACACCATGAACGCTTACGGCGTTTTCGTAGAAACCATTCCTTACCGTTTTTACAATATCCTCATTCTGGTTTTCATCCTCGCTACCATCTGGTTCATGCGTGAATTCGGACCCATGTACAAAGCTGAACAGCGTGCCCGTACTACCGGTAAAGTCCTTGATGACAATGCTAAACCCATGGTTGCAGATGAGGCTACCGAACTGCAGCCCGCAGAAGATGTTGATCCTAGCATCTGGTACGCAATTATCCCCATCGGAACCCTGATCGTTGCAGCCTTCCTCGGCTTCTACTTCAACGGTTACAATGGAATCATGGGCGGTGATGACGCTGCACTGAAACAGATTTTCGAAGATGCTCCCATGAGTTTCTTAGCAATCCGTGAAGCTTTCGGTGCTTCCGATGCTTCTGTTGTTCTTTTCCAGGCTGCTCTTATCGCAGGTATTGTGGCTCTGGCCATTGCCATCGGCAAGCGCATCCTGTCTGTGGACGAAGCACTCTCCACTTGGGTACAGGGTGTTAAATCCCTGAACATCACCGCAGTTATCCTGCTGCTGGCATGGTCCCTTTCCGGTATCATCAAGGAACTCGGAACCGCGGCTTACCTCGTAAACGTGCTCTCCGATACCATTCCGACCTTCCTGTTGCCCTCCATCATCTTTGTGATGGGCTCCATTATCTCCTTTGCAACAGGTACTTCTTACGGAACAATGGGTATCCTCATGCCGCTCTGTATTCCGCTTGCTTTCGCGCTGGTACCCGAGCAGGGCTACGTAATCCTGAACATCGGTGCGGTTCTTACCGGAGCTATCTTCGGCGACCACTGCTCTCCCATCTCGGACACAACAATCCTGTCCTCTATGGGTTCCGCATGTGACCACATCGACCACACCAGAACTCAGCTGTTCTACGCCGTCCCCGTAGCGATCATCTCCATCCTGTTCGGTTACATCCCCGCAGGACTCGGAATGCCCGTACTGATGGTACTGCCTGCCGGAATCATTGCCATCCTCGCGTTGGTTAGATTCCTCGGTAAGCCTGTTTCGAACTAATCGATTCAGCTCAGCATATAAGCAATCAAAAATCCCTCCCTCCGATTTAGTTCGGAGGGAGGGATTTTATTTTGCCCTATTGACACAATAATTATTTCAAAGTTAAAGTGAATTCACATTCACATATTTGGAGAGTAATTAATGAGTAAAAGAATGGACCGCCTTTCAAGGCGCGAACAGATTGCAGAAGAAGCCCTGAAACTCGCTGCCAAAGGGGTCTCCGCCATTACGGTGAGTAACGTTGCCAAGGCTTGTGGAATCGTACCTGCTGCCCTGTACCGCCATTACAAAAACAAAGATGCAATATTCGATGGAGTGCGAGAACTTATCCGTAAAAAACTCATCGACAACGCCAAAACAGCTATGGATGAAGGAGATACTCCCTTGGATGTGCTGAAACAACTGGCTCTGCGCCATGCAGACCTACTGTATAAGCATCCTGGCATTCCTCGCCTGCTCTTCTCTGAAGCTGCTTTGGATCAGAAATCTATTCGCCGCAGGGCAATATATTCTTTGATGACTGAATACCGTGCTGCTGCCGGGGAAATAGCCGCCAAAGGACAGGAACTAGGGCAAATCCGCAAAGACGTAGATCCTGCGGATATTGTCTTCATGCTGCTGGGCACTGTAGTGCCGCCTTCATTCCTCTTTCATATTTCCAACGGAGAATTTGATCCCCGCGAACAGGTCAAACGTAACCTTCAGTTATTTGAAGAAACAGTTGCAGTGAAAAAGGAGAACTAATCATGAAATCCGGCCTGAAATTTACTCATATAATCGTAGCGATCCTGCTCTCCACCCTGCTTTGCGGCTGCAATGAAACAGAATCAAAGCTCTGGCAAGGCTATGTTGAAGGAGAGTTCGTTTACGTATCCTCCCCCTTGGGAGGACAACTGGACGAAATCAGCGTGCGTAAAGGGCAGACCGTTGTAACCGGACAACCGCTTTTCACCCTTGAACGGGAATTTGAGAAGTCCGGGGTAGATGAAGCAGAAGGTAATTTAGATAGAACGATCAGTGATCTTGCCGACAAACGCAAAGGACGCCGACCTTCCGAAATCGCCTCCATCAAAGCACGACTGAGAAAAGCTGTTGCAGCCGAAAGGCTTGCCGCGACAGAGTATAAACGACGTGCAGATTTATACAGCACCAGAACCATTTCAGAAGAAGAACGAGACCAGGCGCGCACTGATTATGAACAGGCCACTCAACTGGTAAAAGAAATCAAATCCGAACTTAAAACAGCAACCCTCGGCTCTCGAACTGATGAAATCAATGCTGCTGAATCTTCGGTAAGAGCAGCGCAAGCCAAGCTTGAACAGGCCCGCTGGAACTATGATCAAAAAGCACAATCCGCGCCTCGATCCGGATTAGTATTTGATACCATCCGCTATGAAGGAGAGTGGGTTGCAGCCGGAAAACCGATCATTTCCATCCTGCCGCCGGAAAACCGCAAAGTCCGATTTTATGTGCCGGAACAAATTGTAGGCAGCTTCAAGATCGGTGAAAAACTGCTGGTTAATTTCGATGGGCTGGCAAAACCGATCCCAGTAACTCTGAGTTACATTTCAGCGCAGGCCGAATATACCCCCCCGGTCATATATTCCAGCCAAAGCAGAGCCAAACTGGTCTTCATGCTCGAAGCTGTTCCGGCGGAGGACAAAGCCGTTCTATTCAAGCCCGGACAGCCTGTGGATGTAAGCAGAACAGCGGGCGGATTTAAAATTGACAACGGGTTCTTTGCCCGTATTAAAAATTACTTCCGGAGCAGCGATGACTGAGCAGACTGTCATAGACGTATCCGGTGTGACCAAGTCATTCGGTCCAAAGACGGTGGTTAAGGGGCTGGATATGCAGGTCCGCAAGGGTGAAATATTCGGATTCCTCGGTCCCAACGGTTCCGGCAAGACGACCTTCATCCGCATGCTCTGCGGCTTGCTGCGACCGGATTCAGGTTCCGGCACCTGCCTTGGTTATGACATCATAGAAGAAGCTGAATTCATCAAGCCCAAGGTTGGCTACATGGCCCAAAAATTCAGCCTCTACGGAGATCTGACCGTAAAAGAGAATCTAGATTTCCTTGCCCGAGCCTACCAGTTGCCCAACCGCCGCAAGCTTGTTGATGAAGCAATTGAACGCATGAATATGGGCAGATTTACCAACCAACTCGCCGGATCACTTTCCGGGGGCTGGAAACAACGTCTGGCCCTGACCGGATGTACCCTTCACAACCCCCAACTGCTGCTCCTTGATGAACCAACCGCCGGGGTTGATCCTTCCGCACGCCGCGATTTCTGGGATGAAGTTCATAACCTTGCTGCACAAGGCATTACCGCGCTTATCTCCACCCATTACATGGATGAGGCTGAGCGTTGCCATCGTCTGGCCTACATCGCTTACGGTGACCTGCTGGCAAAAGGGACTCTGGATGAGCTGGTCAGCAATTCCGGCCTGCACACATGGACGCTCAACGGTCCTAACCTGAACGAACTAACCACGAAATTACGCGCCAGTGAAGGCATTGATCAGGTGGTTGCTTTCGGTAACACCCTGCACATCAGCGGACGCGACAACAATTTAATTGAAAAGGGAATCCGCACCCATGCCGGAGCGGAGAATAGATTTGAACCTTGCGAAACAAGCCTTGAGGAAGTTTTCATCGACCTCATGCGGGGGATGAATCCATGAGTTTACGTTTATTCTCATTCAAAAGGTTCATGGCTATGGCTGGAAAAGAATTCATCCAGATGCGCCGGGATCGCCTGACTTTTGCCATGCTGATCGGCATCCCGCTGATTCAGATCATCCTTTTCGGATTCGCCATCAACTCCGACCCGCGGCACCTGCCCCTTGCCGTGCTTTCCGGCGACAATTCGCGCTACTCAAGATCAATATTAGCCGGAATGCAGGCCAGTACCTACTTCGATGTGGACCGCTTCATAAATTCACGGGCCGAAGCCAAACGTTTACTGGAACTAGGCGAAGTGCAATTCGTGCTGACCATCCCCGAACAGTTCGGACTGGATATTGAACGCGGAGAACGCCCCGTACTGCTTCTGGAAGCTGATGCTACCGACCCGATGGCTACGGGCAATGCAGTTAATTCCATGCGAGAAATCATAAACCGGGCTTTGGCGCGGGACCTCAAAGGATCGCTAAGTTACCTGCTGCCCGAAAACAGCGCTGTAGACCTTCGCATCCACGCAGATTACAACCCTGAAGCAATCAGCCAGTACAACATCGTTCCCGGCCTGATGGGGGTTATCCTGACCCTGACACTGGTCATGATTACCTCGCTCGCAATTACCCGCGAGACCGAACGCGGAACCATGGAAAACCTGCTGACCACTCCGGTCCGCCCGCTGGAAGTAATGATGGGCAAGATCATTCCTTATGTCATGGTCGGCTACATCCAGATGATGCTGATCATGGCAGCATCCATCTTCCTTTTTCATGTACCCATCAACGGCAACCCGCTGATCGTGTTCACATACTCAGCCATTTTCATCGCCGCGAACCTGACCGTAGGAGTGACCATATCCACCGTGGCCCGCAACCAGTTGCAAGCCGTGCAGATGTCCATATTCTTCTTCCTGCCCTCGCTACTGCTCTCCGGCTTCATGTTCCCCTTCCGAGGCATGCCGGACTGGGCACAAAACTTAGGCTCCATCCTCCCGTTGACCCACTACCTACGCTTAGTGCGCGGAGTACTGCTCAAAGGAACAGGCTGGGAAGAATCCCTGTATCACCTCTGGCCTATCGTGGTTTTCTGGATAATTGTGATTATTGTCGGATTGAAGAGGTATCGGCAGACTTTGGATTAATTTAGCCCACTTCAAAAATATATTCTATGTAATCAGCCCTCACCCATGAGGGCTTTTTTACGCCCCGCAACAAACACCAACTTAAATTAAATTTTAAGATTGACACCTATTTTTAAAATTCGTAGCACATAAACACAATCAATCTATAATTTTTAACTGGAGTTTGTAATGAAATTCATAAAACCAACCACTCTCGTATTGTCCTGTCTGCTCGCGGTTCTGTGCTGCTCAACCGCATTCGCCCATGAATTCATCATTAAACCTGTACAGTTTACAGCTGAAAAGGATCATGTTGTGCCCTTCAGCGTTGTATCTGCACATGTATTCATGATCAGCGAAGAGATGGAACCTATCAACGAAGTTAAAGCCGATCTCATTCTGGGCGGCAAGACCACTCCTCTGAAACTTGCTGAAAATGAAATGCTCATGACTTTGGACGGTCAGCTTACCCCTAAGGCTGAAGGAACCGCCATTATCGCAGGACATCGTAACGGTATGATCTGGACTCAGACCACTCAGGGTTGGAAACAGCAGTCCAAGAAAGGTTTGAAAGGTGTTATCGGAAGCGGAAAATATGAAAAATTCTGTAAGACCCTGATCACTGTAGGCAAAGCTGACGGCAGCTACAATAAAGTTGTAGGCCACAAACTGGAAATCGTTCCTATGAGCGACCCCACTCAGGCTAAAGTCGGCGATGAAATCGAATTCCAGACTCTGCTGGACGGTAAACCTGTTTCTATCGAAAGCATGACCGCTACTTATGACGGATTCAGCATGACCCCCAACACCTACGCCTACTTTACCGAGCCATACGGAAACGGACTTGCAAAAGTAAAAATTTCCGCTCCCGGAACATGGATGGTCCGTGCACAGTATAAAAATGCTAACCCCACTGCTGACTACGACAGCCATGTAATGCGTGCAGTGCTGGTTTTTGAAGTGAAATAAATGAAATTATCAAAGATTCTCCCGGTCGTAACGCTTGTTGCGGCCGGGATTCTATACCTAAGCAATATCGCGTGGGCCCATGGCGTAGCTTATGAGATGATTGAAACCTCACCGGCGGTGACATTTAAATCCGGATTCTCATCCGGAGACCCAATAGCCTACGGCCAAGTGCTCATCTATGCACCTGATAATGCTGAAGTGGAATTCCAAAACGGACGGACCGACAGAAACGGCGTATTTTCCTTCCTGCCTGACCGTCCCGGAATATGGAAAGTGGAAGTAGACGGCGGACTTGGCCATAAACTTATTTTTGATGTGGAAGTCGCCGGATCGGAGAAAAACGAACTTGCAGCCCATAAAAAAGAAACCCCATTGCAGGGTTCCATTGAAATCAGGGCGTTGCTGGGAATCAGCTTGATTTTCAACCTTTGTCTTATTGCTTCATACCTCCGCGCAAGACGAAAGGCCACGGCGATGAAAAATGCTGACAGCTAGCTCTGATAATAACCGGGGAAAATATACACCCCATTAGCCTGCATCCAGAAGCCCTGTTTGCCATTCTTGCTTTTGTACAACCTGCTGAGTCCCGCACGGATGTACACTTCTTCCCCTCCGGCGAGCAGGGCTTCCAACTCATCCATTCTACCCTGTTGAACATATTCCATCGCCATGCGGTGAAAGCACAAATCCGAAATTGGTGTAAGGCGAAAAGTTTCGCCGGCTTTATCAGTAAAAGCGAGACGCAATTTTACATCTTCACCTGAATTCACCACTGAAACGCTTACAGATTTAGGATTAATTCTAATAGTCCTGATTGAACGGGAACAAGGCGACTCAACGGGAACACACCTGTTCTTAGGTGTAACAATACCTTCAAAAGCTTCTTCTATTGAATCAACAGCGCTGCGCTCCAGCAAATCTTTAAATGTCTGCTCGTCAACACAATCAAGCCAGACGTCATTTTCAAACGCACAATCTTCAACATGAGGAGAATCTGGATTCTCATGGGGGATGACATCAGCAGAAACTATTATTCCCGGCCGGATATTCCTGAACTCGACAAAATCCAAGTTCTCATACGGCAAAGGGCGGTAACAAGTGCAATCATCCTCATCCAACAAAGCCATACAAACTTTATCACTATCATTAAAGCGTGTTAAATCAGTCAAAACCAGCATGTAAAAAATCCTTTATCTCAAAAAATAATAACAGACACCCTCGATCAAGCATAGAAAGCACAAATAATCAAAAAAAGTCAAGTACATCAACATCTGAAGGAACCTAAAAATAAATCATTATAACGTCTCAGTCGTAATGCATGAAAAAAGCGGAGCCAAAATGACTCCGCTTTTGAAACTAATGTTGCATAATATGTCCGGCTTGATTGACCATCCCCTGCATCAGTTCTGGATTCAATCCAGAATAAGAAAGATCCTTAACTATGCCTGCCCCCATGGATGCAGCTTGCAGGCTTTGCTGCAATTGCTGTTCTTTTATGAGCATATCCTTGCGCATATTTCTCAACTTCTCCACCTCATCACCGGAACGAACAATACCGTTTGGAACTCCGATCAACTCCGCATAATCATCCACGGCCCGATCCATATCCACTTTATCCAGAACTTCGGGATTAGCCTTTGCCAGATTGCCTACAAACTGGGCCAGCGACTGGATAGACTGGGTGCCGACCATTTTCTGGGCCTGCGCCAGTACCGAGATGTAATCAATCTTAATATCCGCCCCTTCGAGAACAGAAGGTGCTTCCGGCAATTGACCGGAACGCATCAGTATACCGAAAACCCTGTCTATAAGCGGATCAAGAAGTTCCGTGTGCTGACGTTCGATAACCGGACCGAGTTGAATAAGTTTTTCCTCATGCCGCTCAGCCACCTCAGCAGCGGTGATGGTTCTCCGGTTGGTGCCAGCCATCATCATGAAGATATCGTTGTAAAAACCTTCACGAATTGCTGTTCGTACATCCTGAATCTTATTGCTGACCCCGGCAAGGTCCGGACGAACCTGATAAAGCGGGGAAACTGAATCCTGCTGGTTCTGCTCTACCGGGTTTTGACCGCCTGGAAGCAAATTCAACCGCCTTGAATACATGGAAGGTACTTTCATGGGTGGTCTGAGAGTCAAATGCACGGCCTGAATCTGGCTTTTGCTCATTTCCATAAGCATCTTCACATCCGCCAACACATCCATAGCCGGAGAACGTCCATACACATCCATAGCCGAAGTATCCCAACGCGGGGCCATGTAAGGATTCTCCATAAAACCACTCTCGGAGAGGACATGGCCACCGTGACCATTGAGTAGAAATACGGATTCAAAAGGCATATTCATGGTATCCATAAGCGCGATGTCGAATTCATCACGCGGCTGGACCACGTGTAAAACATCGAACCAATGATCGCGATTCATGTTCAGGCTGCTATGCACTGTAGCCGGCAGGTTTTGCATGCCAAATCTTTTCTCAAGCTGACGGGCGGTCATCTTGAATTCACGGTAAACCGTATCCACACGTCCTTGTGCGTCCGTGGCAAGACAATACTCTCCGGCGGTAAGGGTACGGAACCTGATCCCGCGTTCATCATCCGGCTCACAATAAAGAATCCCGGTACCGAACCCTGCCAATTCCGTATAAAGTGAATGGATACAGGAATAAAAATTACTGCGGGCCAGGGCTCGATACATTGTGTTTTCAACCTTGGAAATCCACTCCCGTACAGACTTATGCCGCGCTAAATCGCGATCTGAAATACCGAGCCTGAACCACGGCCTTGCCGGAGAAGTAAGCCCGCCCTGCAATCCAGCCGCGAGAATACGCAATGCTCTCGTGGCTGTGGAATCAATTATCTTGCCTGACCTAACCCTACCATCATTCGGGCGGTGACCGTCATAAACACCCTTGCGCGGCAGAATGTAATCGCTGATATCCTGCCAGTGCGATTCCCAGCTGTTGCGTTCCTGACGCAACCCCTGCAATCTCCTTAAATATTGATTGTTTTCAATGTGTCTCATGTATTAATTATCTCCGACAATCCTCACTATCTTCTTACACTTAGGGCACTTAACCTGAACCTCAACAACTTTGCCTTTCATCAAAAGCCTGCGACAAACCGGGCAACGATGCTCACTCATTTCATTACTCCTTTAGAACGATTCAAAAATTCCTTACTGATTGTGGCCTTGCCTGCCGCCCCGTCAGGTCCGGTCAGAATTGTCTTCTTACGACCGAGGGCATGCACCTTGCGCATGCGCCCTTCAGATTCTTTGCGCCGTGCCAGCTTAGCTTCAAATTCAGCATTCTGACGATCTACTTCCCGCTGCCGGATATCGTTAGGGTGCAACCATTCACCGTCAATCCTGCTGTATCCGGCATTCTGCATTTCACCGGGAGTGTACCAATGTCCTGTCTTTTTCGAAAAAGTCCAATCTTCCGGGGCGCGCCAGTCCGCAGGGGCGGTAAGCCCCTCTGTTGATGATGACGGATTGGTTCCATAGGTATAACGATGCCATTTGAAATAACCGTTAAAACCGGGGGAACCGTTGGCAAACCAGACATTGGACTGCCCTTCCTTTGCTGCAGGGAGATCGGGCCTGTAATAATCAGCCATAAATCCCCCCTACTGACCAAGCTTGGTCTTTTGGGCCTGCAAATTCTGGGTAGCTGTTGCCAGCTGTCCGGTATCGCCCTGTCCGCCGGTCAGCACGGTGGCGCTACGCCCTTTTTTCATGCGCTCCATCTCACGCATCCTTTTGGCTTTCAGCTCTTCCTCACTCTTGGTGATAGCTTCCATCTTTGGTGGTTCAGGTGCCGGAGCCACCGGGGGTGCCGGTGGCGGTGATACTGGTGAAGTTGGTCCTTTTCCTCCTCCGCCTCCCATAATCATTCTCCTTGTTTGAAATTTTCTGTTTCGGGCATTGCGCCCGCTTTATTCCTGACCGCACAAAAAATTGCGGCATCCATACTTTTATCATCAGCCGCCAGATAAGCGGCCTGCGGGAGGATTCCCACTTTAGTAAAACCGGACCGCTCTGCCATGCGGCAAGCCAGCGGATTAGTCACTGGTATCAAACCCTTTATGCAGTCGAAAACATACCCACCCGCTACGTCAGTAACTGACAATAGATGTCGCAAAACCCCACGGCCCATCAGCAAAGTTCCCTTGCCGTGAAATCCGGGCATTATTGCGAGATGCACGAAACATGATTTCGAAGTGAAACCGTTTAGCCAGAACAATCCGGCAGGTTGCTGATCCTTGAATCCGAAAAAGAAATGCTGATCTTCACGGAGGACGAGATTCTGGAAATCGCGGAAATTTTCCACGGTTCCATCATAAAATATTACCGGGATTTGTCCGGCCTTGCGCATTGTTTCCCAGAACCAGTGCAGATGACCATCCGCAAGGGATTGCGTGCCGTCAAAATCCCTGAATTTATAAAATTTAAAACCTCCGTCCACTTCAAATCCGTACATCACCCCGCCCCCGTAAAAATGTCGTAATCCATCAGGGCCTGCATATCCTCCTGCTGTTCCAGCACATGGCTTTCCTTGGGGAAAACAGCCCCTAATGCAGGATCCAGAATACGAGCCATGCAGTCGAGCATGTCATCGTGCGGAGCCACAGGAAAAGCGAGGTATTCGTCATCAATAAACTCACGCACAAGATCCCTTTCCCGTCCTTGATGATCCATGAACCGCGCCTGCCACGGAAGATAGAACCGCGCCTGCTCGAACAGCGGAACCAGCTTTCGTATACGGTCAGCCTTGGGAACATTCCCGCCCAACGGATCAATGGCAAAGCGGTAATTCTGCTCATTCATCACGTAGCGCATATGCTCCACATCAGCCTGCTGACCGTATTTTTCGTAGCCCACCGCCAACGGCGAATAGGTTCGGTGCAAGCGGAACAAAGCCCGAGCACGTTCGGTAAGATTCAAGCGATCGCGGATACCATCGATCAAATAGTAATTACGGTCCGGCCCCAGCCCGACAACCAGCATTACCGTATAGTCGCTGCCGGATTTCTTCTCACTTGCCGGGTCCACCAGAAGATAGCGATTGAACTGCTGCCAACGGGTTTTACCCTTGCTGTCACGAGGGTCCCATCGGCTGATCCATTCTTCTCGAAATCCTTGCACATCATCAGCGCGAGGGTCCTGCATCATCTGGCAACCGAACACATACGGCCCCATTTCCCGCCTTTTGGTCTGCAATTGTTCCTTGGTCAGCAGCACCGGATCACCCTCCATAGTTCCGTCCGCAGTTGCCGGATATACACGGGCGATCGCAGCTTCACGCTTCATCATTTCACGGTAAGTATCGTTGAAATGATAGCGGGTTCCGATATAACGCTTAATACCTTCGCGGGTTCCAAGGTTGATTGACAAAGCCCAAGCCTCGGTGGTCTTAAAAATCATATCCGGCGAAGAAACCGACTCGCGGGTGACCACATCATCATAGATGAGTCTTGAAAAATGCTTGCCAGTTGGCTGACCGTCCACCAATCCCCATGCCTCAACTGTTGCTTCCTTGGGGTTGGATTTTCTCTTAACGATAATCCCGTCTTCTTCCGACCATTTAGGAGAATCCTTTTTAGGATTGGCCCAAAGCACATTGGGATAACACTGCTTGAGCAGTTCATTACGCTCAAATTCCTGCTTGATCTGGCGCAGAAATCCCTTGGCAACAGGACGTGTATGGCTGAAAATTCCTACCGTAACTTCAGGGTCTCGCAAGATATCCTGTACAGTCAGGGCAAAAGTAATAATGGTCGATTTGTAATGCTCACGGGACCAAAGATCGAGATGTCCGTCAGGATTGGCCTGCACTTCCCGGCAACGTTCAAAGACCCATTCATTGTTGGCATCTCCACGCCCAAGCAGTCTGGTCAGCAGAAAAAAAAGATCATTACGCCCAAGTTCAGCCATAACCAACAACGGTTCTTTCTTTGCTTCAGCTTCGCGCAGAATCTCGGCGTACCACTTATTTGCGCTGTCCAGACCCGTAAACTTCATCAAGCTTCTCCCTTAACTCCGGACTGATGCTGCCGTTTTTCTTCACACTTTTTGCCGCTGTGTTATCTTTTTTGGCATCACCGATGCCCCACGCTTTGCGCTCCATGTCGTGCCGCTTGTGCATAATATCGAGCTTGGCTTTCAGATCCTTAACCATGTCAGAATCATCACCCTCTACAGCCAGTGCGAATACCTCCCGGAACCGGTCCAGTTCCTCTTTCTGTTTTTTTATGACTTCGTTCTTCGTCACTATTTTCTCCAAAAACATTTAGTTGATGCGCTACGCGCTTTTAATCGATTTGATTTCACCTTTGGCGGCCAAAGGGAATAATCCCCTTTGGAATCCTTAGTCATTTATCTGGATTCCTTTCATTAGGCTGTGCAAAGGCGATAAGAGCTGCTAATGCATCCATCCATCGTCTGGCAGGCAGGAAATTTCCGCCTCCGCCCGTTTCATGCATTTGCGGCAGAGCCTTGACTTGCGGACAATCTTGCGTCCGCCAAAGCTGACCTCGACCCTGAAAGGTTCCAGTACATCGGTGCAGCCGCAACGCTCGCACCGTTCACCTTCAAACATCCCGCCGATCCATGCCGAAGCTTCCGCTAATATGGCTATCCCGATCATTTGAAAGCCTCGTAAGTTACGCGTGCAGCGACTCCAGCAACAACGGCGGCGGTTCCCCAGACAGCCCTTTCAAGATTACGAAACTTCTCAGCGTGGGTATGGCACCGCCGTGCTCCATTAATCTCTGCGATATCTTCCTGAATGGACTTGACCCGTTCATCAATTCGGATGAGCAGGTCTTGCAACTCACTCCTTTCCTCAACCATTTTTCTCCCTCCATGTTTTTGCGACTTTCTCTGCGCTGCGCCCGACTACGTACCCCCCAAGACCAAGTTCCATAAGCGACCAAAGCTGCGCTGGAAGTTCCAAATGCGGAGCCTTGGCCCAAAACAAAGCAAGGTAAGGATAAAGAAGATAATTGTTGGCTACGATGGCAACAATGGTCAGCATCAGAATAGGGCGCCATGAACGCTGCAACCAGTTACCGGACATCTCCGCCATCATGATCTTGACCCTCGACTCAAGGTCCGCCAGCTCTCCCCGGTTCTGCATTTCCATAAGCCGAAGCTTGGCTTTTTCACGCTCGCCTGCATCAGGCCAAATCTTATCGATTATTGTCGAGCCGAGATCGAGAATTGAACCGATCATCACGACACCTCAACTCCTCTTTTGCCAACCTTCACTGCTCCGGAATAGATAGAATTAACCTTGTGTCGCTTATAATCGAGAAGGGAGTTTCCGCTTTCCAGCCAGTCAGGATGTTCCTGAATAAAGGCTGCATAGTTTTTAATGGTTCGCCGCGTCTCAAGCGGATAAAGCGCAGCGAGTGTTGCTGCTTTGATTTCTTTCATTATTTCGTCCTCCTTTACCTATAAGATAATTGGCCGGACGGACCTGAATCAGAGGACTGGGGTCCGCCCTCAGGACTTTTCTGAAAATCAGGCAAAAAAAATCCTCCCCGGCAAAACCGGGGAGGACAAATGTAAACCCTACAAAATTATTTTTTATTTGAACCTATCGCACAAGACTATCCAGCCCTTGAACATGGTTCCCATCAGGGAAAAGTTCTTCATATCGCCGTACATATTCGGCAGCCTTTTCATTCTGACCGAGTTGCATAAAACAACGAATCGCACCATAGAGGGCGTTCTCGTAATATGGTGTATTATGATACTCGCGAATGATCCTGCGATAGGAACGCAATGCTCCGTTTACATCATTCAGATGATAAAAATATAATCCCCCAATCTGAAGAAGGACCTCACCCTTAACATTCTGTCTCGAAGTAAGCTCTTCTGCGATGAGCAGAGCAGTTTCAGCATCAGCGGCTTTTCCGGCGTCAGCCAGATAATGAGAATAGTTTATGATCCAACGTGCAAGAATTTCATTAAGTTGTGCCTGCCCTCTCAATGAGGGTGGAATCTCAATTGAAGTCAGCAAAGACAATCTGTCCCGAGCCTGGGACAAACCTGAAGACTTGCTGAATGTAAACACAGGCAGCGGTTTACGCCCCGCATAAGTTGCAGTCATCTGCCTTGCATCAAGAACGGCGGTGGCTCTATCTGACTGCACATCCACACGTCCTTCATCTAGAAAATAAAATCCGGCGTTACCTTTTTGAGTCAGTGAAATATCAGTACCCCTAATACCGATTAATGATCTGGGCGTGGCTATATAAGAACCTTCACGCTTACTTAATATGGCCCGCAAAACACCACGATAGAAAGTTCCGATAAGATTCTTTTCATCATCTTCAATTTCCCCGCCAAGCTTAAATTCACTGTTCCCACCAAAACTCATGGTCGATCCTGCGTCCAGACGCAAAACAGCCTTTCCATCCGGTCCTGTGCGCAACACATCCCCGACCTGCACTTGCTGACCTATCTGTACCTGAACGAAAAAGTCCTGATTACAACGACACAGCTCTACCCTACCGATTATTTTCTCGAATGATGCGGCATAAGCCACAGTATTAATCATCAAGAACAGTAGAACAAACAAAATGATACGAATGCGTTGCATGGAAATCTTCCCCTTTCATGAAAAGATTGAAGAGAACCGTAAATCAAAGAAAAATATACTTACTCCTCAACAATATCACATCACGCTCATGGAGACTACGAAAGACCAAAGCCAAAACTCCTCACGCACCTAGCCAAGACCATTTGGTATGTAGCCATATCCCCTATCTCTTCACAACAATCATAGGCACCCAATAAACACAGCCTATCAATAATAAGTATAACAACACATTATCATAGAAATTATATTTAATCTGTGTCAACTATCAGGAATGAAAATTACTATCATCAGCCAATATATAAACATGAGGATATACTAATGAGCTTAAAAATTCGTCTTACACTCTCCGTAATAGCTATGTTTGCAATAATTTTTTGCATGTTTGCGGGGACTACTTATGTCGCTTTCAAACAAAAAGATGATGGACTTGTAATAAACCTTGCCGGCAGACAGCGCATGCTCTCCCAAAAGATATCAAAAGAAGTCATGCTTTATATGCTGGACAGCAGCCAGGAGCACAAAAAGCTTGTCCATAAAACAGAACAAATATTTTCAAAAACACTCGCTGCTTTGACCAACTCCGGCCAAGCCCCACTGACTCTCAATATAAACGGTCCAGCAGCTTCTATCCCAAAGCCTGACGCAACTGTGGCTGTTCAGCTTAGAAAAGTGGACGCCGTATGGAATAGTTACTCCAATATGGTCAACAAAATTCTTGTCGGCTCACAACAAGTTGCCCCTGACGCCCTTTCCGCTAAAAGCCTGGAGCTTTTGAAAGAAATGAATACAGCAGTGGTCATGCTGCAAAAAAATGCCGAAAACAATACCAGAATGCTGGTCTATATGCAGATTGGATTCACAGTTCTGGCGATTTTATGCGTGATAGCTGTGCTTGTTATGCTGCGAAAAAGGATATCCAGCCCGTTGGAGCGATTAAAAAACTACGCCCTGGCTGTTGCAGGTGACAACCTTGATGCTGAAATATCGGGTAATTACGAAGCAGAACTTCTTGAATTGAAAAATGCTATCAGCGATATGGTCAATACAATCTCACAAACTATTGCTGAAGCAGTAGAAAAAGGCGAACTGGCTGAAGCAGCTTCACGTAAGGCAGAGCAAACGCTCGTTGAAGTTCAACAAAAGCAAAAAGAAGTGGAAGAGCTGGTTTCCTCAATGGAAAGTGGCGCAGAAGAAGCTAGTAATATTTCCAATGAGGTTTTTGAATCATTGAGTGAGCTGGCAGCGCAGGTTGAACAGGTAAACAGAGGTGTCGATGTACAGCGCGACAGACTTACCGAAACAGCAACCGCAATGGAAGAAATGAACAGCACAGTGCTTGAAGTAGCTCACAACGCTTCAAACGCCGCTGAAAGTGCTGATCAATCACGCAAGAATGCTCAAACAGGTGCACAAGGAGTATCCCGAGCAGTTTCCTCCATTCAACAGATACAAACCCGTATCACTGGTTTAAAAGAGACAATGAACACTCTGGGCCAACAAGCTGACAGCATCGGTCACATCATGGACGTAATTACAGACATTGCCGACCAAACAAACCTTTTAGCCTTAAATGCAGCAATTGAAGCTGCCCGTGCAGGAGAAGCCGGGCGAGGTTTTGCGGTAGTAGCAGATGAAGTTCGCAAACTGGCTGAAAAAACAATGGATGCAACAAAAGAAGTTGAGACAGCAATTTCAGGCATTCAGGCAAATGCCAAGGAAAATATCAACGCAGTTGAACTCGCAGCCGGAGATATTACCGAAAGCACAGATGCAGCTTCTGAATCCAAAAAATTCATGGATGAAATTGTTGATATAGTTGATGAGACAGCTGGACTTATCCAGTCGATTGCCGCAGCCAGCGAGCAACAGTCTGCCACATCCGAAGAAATAAACCGTGCGCTGGGAGACATTTCCACTGTTGCCTCAGAAACAGCTCAGGGAATGAATACTTCAGCCGACGCCTTACAGGAAATCAGCGACAACGTAGAACGACTGAACTCAGTAGTACAACAACTGGCTGTTTCCAAATAACAAACAAAAAACGGCCTGCAAGATCTCATGATATTGCAGGCCATCCTCTACATTCTAACCAGAACCTTCAATGCACCCTTGCCCATAGCGCGCTCAAATGCATCATTGAAATCTGCAAAATCGTACTCCGCTTCGATCAAGCCGCTCACATCAATCATGCCCTGCTCCAACACATTCATAGCCAGAGCGATGTCACCGCAACGGGAGCCGACAATGGAAATCTCATCAACCACCAGCTTGGCGAGGTTGATTGAACTGGGCAGATGCGAAGTGGTCTTGGCAACGACAGTTCCTTCCGGACGCACAAAATCAAGGGCGTAATTAATACCTTTCTCACTGCCTGTAGCTTCCACCACCAAATCAAATTTATCCCATTTTTCAGATAGCGCAGTAAGCTCCTCAGGATCACTGATACAATGGATTTTCACACCTTGCTGGGCAGCAATCGTAAGCTTATCCTCATGCTTACCGACAAGCAGAACATTAGGATTGTATAGTTTCAGAGCCAGCGCAGTCAGCAATCCCAGCTTTCCATCTCCAAGCACCATTACCCGCATATCCCCGGTTACATGAATCTGCTGGCTGACCTCCAATCCGGCGGCAAGAGGCTCTGCAAAAACAGCAGCCCGGTCCTCAACATTATCCGCAACCACACAAAGATTTTCCGCAGGTGCTTTCAGGTACTCGGCAAATGCACCATCATGATTGACTATACCGATAACAGTTCGGTTGGGAGCATGCCTATGGTCTCCCTTAAACGCTCCTACCGGACAGTTAATATCTGCCACAACGCGCTTACCTACCAGCTCCGGCCTATCGGGGCATTCTTCAACTTCGGCTACGAACTCATGGCCGGGAACACCTGCAAATCCGTAATACCCCTTATGTAATTCAACATCCGTATTACAAATCCCGGACAGCCGGACTTTGAGCAAAGCTTCGCCGGAAGTAAGCTGCGGTTTATCCCGTTCAACAAAATCAATTTTCCCATTTTCAAAATATATTGCGCGCATGTAAGGCCCCAAACTTAGACAATTAAATGTAAGAATCGACAAAACAAATCATACGGTCACTATATGTGATTTTTTTCTCAAACAAAAGTTCTACATTATACAAAATATATATTTTCCAATCGACAGATTGTGAACCTGAGAACTTTAACATTAAAAATTGATTTAATTTCAAAATAATGTACGAGTCTGCCATCTTTGAAAATCTATTATTTCCAATCTCGGAGGCACACATGAAAATCAGTCATAAAATATTGCTACCACAAGCAGTTGCAATTATTTTCCTTGGATGTTTGAGCGTTGTTATTATCAGTTCATCATTTAAATCCATGAAAACAATGCATATAGCTACCGTTGTGAACAGTGCCTTCGAATCAGTTTTAAACAAGGTTGAAAACTCAGCTAAATCTGCACAGGAAACAGCAGCACTATTTGCAGGTTCCCCTGAAATTATCGAGGCTTTTACGATTGCCCACACCGGCGACATAAGTGATGAGCGTTCAGAACAATCTCAAGCCGCACGCGATCATATCCGCGAATTCATGCATGACGAACTGAGCAATTACAAATCAGTCAGCGGAAAAAAACTGCGCCTGCATTTTCACCTGCCCAATGGACGAAGCCTTGTCCGACTCTGGCGAGACAAGCAAGCCAAACGATCAGGCCAGTGGGTAGACATCTCAGATGATATATCCAGCTTTCGCCAGACAGTCCTTGATGTAAACAGGCAAGGGCTCCCCTTGGGCGGTATTGAACTTGGTCGCGGAGGATTTGCAATCAGAGGTCTTGTTCCGGTGAAGGACAATACAGGCAAAATCCTCGGATCTGCTGAAGTCCTGAACAGCTTTGCCCCAATCCTGCAAAGTGTAAAAGACGCTGGAATGTCTGCAATGCTTTTCATGAACAAAGACAAACTTAGCACTGCAACATCCCTTAAAGACACCTCAAAATATCCTATTGTCGGCAGCGATTATGTATTTGTCAGCGGCACAAACAAAAATAAAGATTTTTCAATCATAACCAAAGATCTTCTTGATAAAAGCCGCAATGAACGAGTTGTTATTCAACTTGAGAACTCGGCAATAGCCACCCTGCCAGTCCGGGATTACCTTGGAAAACAAATCGGCGTACTGGTCGGCATCGTCGACTTGAATGAAATGGCAGCTCTTTCCGGCAAAGCAAACAAAGTCCTTTTGGGCTGTGTTGCCGCTATGCTCATCATACCCCTTTTAATGATATACTTTACCCTGCGCGGACAGGTAGTAAAACCAGTTGAAGCAATCAGAAACAAAATCAAAGACATTAATGAAGATCGTGCAGACCTCTCCAGCCACATAAACATCAAATACAAAGATGAAATTGGAAGCATGACTGAAGAGTTCAACTCTTTGTTGGGCAAAATTTCAACAATGGTTAATGAAATGCAGCTTTATGTTGATGTGGTCAACTCTGTTCCCGACCCTATCTTTGTTGTAGATAAAGACTTTAATCTAATCTTCGCGAATAAGCCGGTTATCGACTTCACAGGAATGACAGAACACAGCCTTAAAAGTTCAAAATGTCATAATATTTTTAACTCTGACATCTGTAACACCAATAAATGCCCGGTAGAAATGTCCCGCAGAAGCGGCAAAAGAGAAATCACAGAAACCACCAAGTTAACCGATCAAAACGGCAACACAATTTATGTTCAGCCTGTCTCCGATAGTATTAAAGACTCAAACGGAGAAATCGTAGGCTACTTTGAAGTCGCCCGCATCGTAACGGAACTAGTGCTCAAAGAGAACGACATCAACAAACAACTGCAAAAAATCAACGATGTCCACGAATCCGTGAGAGAAGCATCAAACAACATCTTTAGCCGTTCCGAAGAAATGGGACGCGAAGTGGACGATGTTGATAGTGCAGCGACTGACCAACAAAGACTTCTTTCAGAAACAGTGGCTGCCTTTGGACAAATGAATGCCAGTGTTCTCGATATAGCCGAAAATGCATCTCTTGCAGCGGGCAAGACGCAGGAAACTAGAGATAAGGCCGAAGAAGGTGCTCGCATCGTAATGGATGCTTCAACGGCAATTAATTCAGTGCAAACCCAAACTGAAACCATGCGTGCAAGCATGACCGAACTGGAGGAACAAGCTGAAAAAATCGGTACTGTCCTCAATGTGATCAACGACATCGCAGATCAAACAAACCTGCTGGCCCTTAATGCTGCGATTGAAGCCGCACGCGCCGGGGACGCTGGACGAGGATTTGCCGTTGTTGCTGATGAGGTGCGCAAACTGGCTGAGAAAACAGTTGAAGCTACGAAGGAAGTTGAGACGGTAATTATAGGAATTCAGAATCAAGCAGGCACAACTCGCCAATTAACGGAAAAAACTAACAATCTGGCAGAACAAGCTGCTGAATTTGCAAATATATCCGGAAAATCACTGCAATCAATTGTTGATCTGGCTCATGATTCAGCATCAAGCGTAAGCAACATCGCTACAGCAGCAGAAGAACAATCAGCCAGCTCTGAACAAATCAACAGAGCAATGTCAGAAGTTAATGAACTTGCGGTTAAAGTTGCGGATAGGGTCAAGAATTCAGTTGAGTCACTTAATGGAATCATCAGGCTGGCAGAAAAGCTTGGCGATGAAGCCGGCAAATAAAAACGTACTCCAAATCAAAAAGCCCCCGATAACCTTCTGGTTATCGGGGGCAAATTAATTGCTGCGAAAAATCTAATCAAGCATCTGCTGATCCTTAAACCAGTAGACCGCATCCTGAACCGCTTCCAAAGCCGGACGATGAGTGTAACCCAACTCTTTTTCAGCCCGCTCAGAGCTATAATACATCTTTTTAGATGCCATGCGTACACTGTCCATTGTTGCCACAGGATTCTTGACCAATCCAAGCCTTGCTAAAACTTCTCCAGTGAACCCAGCGAGATACATCACGAACTGCGGGACCTTAAATCTCGGTCCGGGCTTGTCTGTGATCCGTGCTGTCATGGCAAACAAATCTTTAAGGCTAATATTATCACCACCAAGGATATATCTACGGCCAATCTTACCCTTCTCCAAGGCAAGCAGATGACCAAGGGCGATATCATCAACATGGGCCACATTCAGACCAGTATCAGCGTAAAACATTCCACCGTCACGAGCAGAATTAAGCACCATGGTTCCTGTAGGAGTCGGCCGCGAATCTCCCGGACCAACCGGAGTTGAGGGATTCACAATCACAGCCGGAAGACCCTCTTCCCGGACCATCTCCATAACCACTTTCTCGGCTAAGAATTTAGATTTCTTATATGGACTGATCATATCCGCAACAGTTGATTCAGCGTCCTCGTCAGCAGGACTACCATCAGCATTACAACCGAGCACGCAAACACTGGAAGTGTAAACAATACGCTCCACACCTTCTTCAAGAGCTTTATGCATAAGCAAACGCGTGCCTTCAACATTAGTACGGGTCATGCTTTCCGGGTCCGGCACCCAGAGGCGGTAATCCGCTGCCAGATGAAAAAGATATTTACAGCCCTGCAAAGCTTCTTCAAGTGCAGACTCGTTATTCAAATCTCCACTTATAAATTCCACTGGTTCCTTAACAAGCTGCTGCGCCCGGACCTTATCGCGGACAAGAGCTTTAATATGGAATCCCTTTTCAGAAAGAATTTTGACAAGACGTGACCCAATCAATCCGGTCGCCCCGGTGATCATTACGTTCATAATATATGGTTGTTTATTGGTAAGGTATCGATATGAAATATTTTACTGGACCTGTTCAGCTTTCCTAAGAGGGACTTATACGAGCAGGAGTAATTTACAGAAAGCCGTGCCTGCCGCTTGCAGGAATGAATGAAGGAATGGTTTGTGTCAAGTTTGGAATTGTAAATAAATATTACTCAATCCAATTCATCAAGAAAATTATCATTGTGCGCAGCCTTAAGCCCGGCCCGTATTTTTGCTTCAATTTCATGATAAAGATGCGGAGGACAGTCCATATAAAAAGGCTTACTGTACCATGTACCCTTAAATTTTATGACACAGTCATCAGGATACCATTTGATATTCGTCATATCAGCAAAACTGATTTCAACATACTCATCAGTTTTCGCCAATATCCCCTGCCCCATAGCTTGAGGATTTTCCATCATAGCAGCCAGAACGACTATCCCATTGGCTGCATCTTTCATCTTTCCCGTAAACATCCGAGAGAAGACAGACTTATCAGATACTCCGAATTGATAATGAAAAACATGCCCCACCAAAGCAAGGGCCACAAAAATCAGCACCCCGAATCCACCTATGGCAGCAATAGAAATATAAAGAGCTGTCTGAAGCTCTCCCATACCTCCATCGACAAAAACAACGATAAAGCCCATCAAAACAATGAACATCACCAAGACAGCAAAGAGTAATTTACCGAACTCCAGCATTCGATATTTATCCGCAAGAATATGCTTGGCGTTCCAGTTCCAGATTATCCCTGATTCATTGATGGTTATATCTGTAGCTCTGTCTTCTGGTTTCATAGGGTGCGCTCCCTGTTTAGGGGCTATGGTGCCTATTGCCACTATAGCCAAGTATAAAAGGTACGTATATTAAAAACCACTAATAATTAAGCGAGCTAAAACACCAAATCGCCCAAACTAACTTCAGCAGACCAATATATTTAAACATCTCATATATACTTATCTTTACCCATCAATATCATTATGATACTAGAGATCAAAATAACACTTAAACATTACTAGCATGCCAGAAAATTTAGAAACATCATCCTACATCGTGTCAATTGGCGCAGGTTTAATTACCATTTTTGCTTGCATATGGTCATGCATACAAGCAAATAGGGCAAAAAGCTTTGCGGATATGGCAAGTTCTATCATAAAAAACAAACGCGATCTTTCTGAAGCATCTGAGTTATACAATCAGACCAAAACAATATGGAACACTATATCCAATATTGGACCATTTTCATCAAAAAATTTAAATGGCTACAACACCGTAAAAACAGCCGAAGAACTAGGGGAATATCTTAGTTTTGTGAATGAACGACGTACCTTATTTGAACCTCATGCAGAAAACCCAGCTTCAAAATTATATGAAGACTTAAAGGACGAAATCCCCAAACTATCTAATGCCAATCAATCACTTGAAATAATTAAAATTGGAACCAGAATATATTGGGAGATTGATAAATTTAAAGCTTTGGTGAAAGAAATTAAAGATCAAAAAAATGAGACCATAGATTAACTGTACGATAAGGAGAATGAATATGCATATTAGTGATGGTGAAAAACTCATTCTATTAATGCTCAGCGACTTGCATGACAAACTTGAAGTTGAAAGTGAACTTGACCCAGAATTTATTCGTTCTGCTATCCTCAAAGAAAAAACCTGGGGTATCCCGTGGAAATACCCTGGCATACAGTTTGAAGACAAGTCTGCACCAGTTGAACTAAGTCAGGTTTTAGACATACTAGACATGTGGACCTCAGTCGAACATAGCTATGCCCAGCTAAATTCCGAAGAAAAAGCCTACGTTCACGAGCAAGCTAAACCTTTTGGCAATGACCCAAAATTCAAGGGATTCGACGGAAACAATGAAACCGAATACATGAGCATCGCCTATTTTTTGATTAATGATCTAGATAGATTTACGAACTTCAAAGGCAGAGGGCTCAATTCCCATGTGCCATCAATGGAAACATATTCTAGAATGACTGCTACATTTAAAAAAATTGTCGATAAAACTTCTTCATTTCAACTTTCGAAAGAAGACCTTGCTAAAGTATTAAAAGAAAAAATTCACCCCGAAAACAGATAAAAACACCCCACAAAAACACCCCCGGCAACCAAAGGCTGCCGGGGGCTTATTCATTCCTAGTATGTGCTGAAACAATCAACTAGGCGCTGTTAGCTGCTCCATGCGCATCTTCATCTCCGCCATAAACCTTCTTCATGATCAGATAGGTTTCAGCAATCATCCAGATTTCGAGCACGAAGACAATCAAGCCGACTATGAAGAGCAGCCATTTACCTCCGGCATAGAATTTCTGGAGGTTGAAAACCATCGCCCAACCGGTCATGGCGATCATAAAGACCATGGGAATACCGGTGTAAATGGCTTTAACTTTTTTACGTGCAAGGTAAACAGTAATGATCAGCAAAGCCAGTGCTGCCAGCAACTGGTTTACAGTACCGAACAACGGCCAGAGAGCCAGTGCGCCTTTTTTCAACGCGCCGATGGAGAAACCGCCGTTAAAGCAAAGTATGGCAGCAGTACCGACCGCAATCAAAGTTGCGGGAACAGCACCGGACAAGGCTGGCATTTTATATGCCTGAGCCAACTCGCCTACAACGTAACGCTGAATACGGGTTGCACTATCAAGAGTGGTAGCTGCGAAGCTGACAAGGAACACACCCATGATTGCAAGCGCGATATTTGCAGGGATACCGTAGCTGGCCATAAGGTTTGCAGAGCCTTCAACAAAAGCACCAAGCTTTGCGCCAAGTCCGGCTGCGGAAGCCCATGATGCGTAGTGGGTGGTAAAAGCAGCTGTTCCGGTCAGGAACTGACCGTCAGCAGTGTGCTTGCCAAGTCCAAGCCCCGCACCGACAGCAACGATAACAAGGATAGACAGCGCAGCTTCCATAAGCATGGAACCGTAACCGATCATACGGGAATCGCGCTCGGTCTCGCACTGCTTGGCGGAAGTTCCGGAACTGACCAGTGAATGGAAACCGGAAATAGCACCACAAGCGATAATTACGAACAGAAAGGGCAGCATAGGAGGAGCACCCTGCGGATCAAGATCCAGTGCCGGAGCTACGAATGTGGGATGAGCCACAACAGCACCGACAACCAACAGAATAAGAGCTACGAAAAGCTGGTGTCCGTTGATGTAGTCACGAGGCTGCAAAAGGGTGGTGACCGGAAGAATGGACGCGATAAATGCGTAGACCAGCATAATCAAAGTCCAAACTACGATAGGGTTCATACCTGCGATGGCGGGCATTTTGAAAGGCAGATAAACACCGACCACAACAAATGCGTACATAGCGATAAGAGCAAGAATGGACCAAACGGTATGGTTCGCACCTTTCTTATACATGAGCCATCCAAGGCCGATGGCAATGGGAACCTCACTCCAGACCGGAATTACCGCGGCAGGATACATATTGAAAAGAATAGCGATGATCAGTGCAAATACGGCAATAACAATCAGAAGTTCAAAAAAGATAATAATCAAGAACAATGAACGTACGCGATTGTTGAGCAGTCCTGCTGCGAGATCACCAACAGAACGGCCCTGATTGCGTAAGCTGACTACGAGAGAACCGAAGTCATGAACAGCACCCATGAAAATGGCACCGAAGAAAACCCAAAGAACAGCGGGCACCCAACCCCAGATAATAGCAATTGCGGGACCTACAATGGGACCAAGTCCGGCAATGGAAGTAAAATGGTGCCCGAAGAGCACTTCCTTTTTAGTAGGAACAAAGTCTTTACCATCCTCAAGTTCACAGCTGGGACAAACCTTGTTCTCATCAACCTGAAAAATTTTTTTAGCCAGAAATTTGCCATAGGTATGATACGCTACAATATACCCCACAAAGCAAAGACCGGCGATAACGAGTGAGTTCACCTCAATACCTCCAAAGAAAAAAGAACCAATACAGGCAGAAAGACATGATATCTTTCCGAAACCACACACTATACAAGCACCCTGCTTCTAAAACCCGTTCCGGATTCAAACCGCCCGTTGTTAGAAAACAACATTAAATCTATGAATCCGGCCCCCTCGGGACAGCAGTGGGCACTCATAATAATTTTAGGACTCTACTACCTAAATTATTTCAGCATGAATTACCAGTTCCCTTTTAAAAACCTCGTAACCACAACCGTTTGCAATTTCACGATTCAAAATAACACATGAGATATTAGCGATTAACCTGCAACAAGTTCACCGAAAATCGTTTTTACGCAAATAATGCACCCACAATTTAATTGCAGAATCATTGCAGCGCACTCTTAAGTACCTTCCACCACATCAACCTTGGCAAAAGCTGGCTCATGCAGCGGAATAAGAATATCGGCCATTTCTTTGACCTGCAGCATGATGTCATAAGCTTTATAGGTATTAACCGAAGTCCCCGGAGGAATAACTTCCATCTCCATGCCCCGTATTTCCGGCGGAGGGTTGAAGTTCTCCATAATCACGCAGAACCCGGTAATGGCAGCCAGTCCGCCTGCGGTATCAATCATAACAGTCATTCCGCCCGGTGTATGTACCGGGGTATGTATCATGCGGATGCCGGGAGCCACTTCGTAATCGCCGTCAACAGCGACCACCTGTCCGGCCTCCTCCACATCCTCCACGTAATCTTCCAGATAGCGGAAATCCAATGGATGCGGATCGTGCACGTGATCAAGTTCCTTTCTATGCACATAAAATTTTGCATTGGTGCATTTGTAATCGTTCTCGCAATGGTCATTATGCAGATGGGTATGAATAACAATATCGATATCTTCAGGTTTGAGTCCGAACTTTGCCAGTCCGTCTTCGAAAGTATGTATTTTGCCACCAAGATCAGCTTCTCGGTCCTCGGAAATAATGGGCTGCATTTCGCCGGTATCTACAAGAATCTTCTTATCGCCACCCTCCAAATACCAGCTATATATGGGAATGATGTATGGCTGACCGTAGTCATGTTGATAGGTCATCATACCTTTGTCAAATCTCTTGGTACCCACAACGATGGGGTGAATTCTGTATTTGGACATTGTCAGCTCCTTACCCGGACAGCTATCCGCCTGATGCTGCTTTTATTATATTAATGATGGCTGCAACATAGCACTGATTTACTTCGGTATCCATTGCTTTAAACGTGACTCGGAAATGAATCCCTCGATGACAAAGGGATCGCCAGCAATAATTTCAGCAGCCGAACCATCATCTTCAGTTTCAAAAATAATCATGCCGCCGGAGCCATCTGCAAACGGCCCTCCCCGAAATCCTGCCAGATTGCAGGTCTTCCAGTATTCCACATGTGCAGGCACTGCCTTGCCGATTGCATCCGGGTTGCCTTCCATTAAATAGTAATAGACGAACGTTCCCTTCGAATCATTTTCCATATCGCCTCCAAATGCCGGGGTTACTGAAAACATCACCAGAAACGCCAAGAGAACCCACTTCATAATTCCTCCTTATTCCATGGGGCGGATGGCACCTAAAACCTTAACCACCTGCCTCAGTTCATATTCTGGAATATGTTGCAGCCATTTTTCATTTAATGCTTTCATCTTAACCATACATCGCTCAACAACATCCCGGCCTTCTTCTGTCACCTCACACAGGACGACACGGGAATCATCCACGGATCTGGAAGTTTGGATCAAACCAAGAGCGGAAAGGCGCGCAATAGATTTAGATACGTTCGACTTCTCATAGAGTAAATCCGAAAGAATCGCCTTTTGCGAAACAGGTCCCTGCTCTTTGACAGCTACCAGCACTACAAATTGCTGCTGCGCCAAACCGAACTCACGGGTAACACGAGCACCCTCCCGCTGCAGATAAGCTCCCAGACGGAGCAACTCGATCACCATTTTATTAGCGTATGACATTACTTCTCCATTTAGTTTCCTAGTCAACCTTTCATTTAAATCGCGCATTTTTAGTTTCTTTGTCAACTAAATGTTTTCACAAGACCGGTAAAACACCCTCAGGAATCACGTGAAAATATAAACAACTTAAGAAGAGGTGTCTTAAAATATATTTAAAACTAACTTTAAGACAAAAAGCATAAATCAGAACAAATACCTACAATACTCTGAAATTAATATTTTTATTAAATACATTGTTATTTTTTTCACGATATTTTGTTCAAACACATGTACTTCAAGTGAGTCTTAATGTGAAAAAATGTTATTTTTTTCTTTATCCCAAAAAAGTTTGTTTATTTTTTCACAGGGCCATAAAAAGAGTGTAAGTTGAGAAATCAACGAACAATCACAGCACAATCATTATTTAAACCTAAATAAAAGAAGGAAGTGAGGAGGTCACTATGACTTACAAAGAGATCCAAGAACTGCTGATGAAGGAAATGAGACTTTATCATTACCCTGTAGCCGTTAAATATTTCTTCGATCAGGCTGAAGTGGACGCATTCAAGGAAAAAGCTGATTTCCACGTTCCCCTCAAGCCCATGACCTTCTGTCAGTGGGAAATCGCAGCCCGCATGAAAGGCCAGACCGTATACTCCGATGTTGAGGGTCTTGGTTGCGGCAACGCAAAGTACGCTTTCGCATGGAAAGAACTGGATGAAGGCGAGATCAAGGGCCATTCCAAGTATGTTGTAGATATGGAGCAGGCTGAAAAATTCGTACTCAGCAAGCCCCGCATCAAAGAAGGACTTATCGGTATCGCTGTTGCACCCCTTGGCTCTATCGATGGCATCTTCGAACCTGATGTAGTTCACTTTTACTGCGACAACATGCAGGCTTACCACTTTGCAGTAGACTACGCTGCTGCTACCGACACCCATCCCCTGCGCCCCAATATCACCATGAACTCCTCTGCTTGCGCAGGCTGCGTATTCACCTACAATGAGCAGGAATTCAACATGGTTCCGGCTTGTTCCGGCAGCTACAACGCCGGTAAAACTGAACGCGGTGAAATCAACGTTATGATTCCCGGCACCAAGTTCAAAAAAATGGTTCAGAGACTGATGGACCGCATGGAAATCGCAAGTTCCGCCATCACCAAACCCGGCGACGGCTTCCCCGGTCAGGATGTCTGCAAGAACTGTCCTCTGATTATTTTCAAGAAAGAAAAATAGTAAAAGCAAAAAAGCTATCCCCGGACACTGCAATGCCCGGGGATAGCACAAATAGGAATGAAGGCGCTGTTCCTGTTCAATCTGAATCTGATAGGGTCTCCGGCTGCTGCAACAGCCGGTAAGGAAGCAGAAAGCAGACACAGCAAAACCAACTTTCGATCAAGGAGATACACTATGTTTAAATCACGCAAAAGCCTTTTGATCATGGCTCTCGCGGCACTGGCAGTGGTGGCCTATATCCAGCCCGCCTTTGCAGACCGCCTCGCAGACGCCATCAGCGCTACACCCAAAGGTGCTGAAGCAGGCCAGATCAACACCGAACTCGCTCCCGGCTTTCTTGGAATTCCCGGCGGTCCCAGCGTTAACCTCGTAATCGGCTTCGTATGGGCGATCTGGGTAGGTTGGATTTTCTCCACCGTTGGCGCATTCGGCGGTATCATGGCCGGTGTCGGTCACATCACCATTTACGGTTTCGGTAACTACGCATCTACCTTCAAGAAGACCTCTCCGGTCATGAACAAGCTGGTAACCGACTCCATCCGCGTATCTAACCAGTGGCTGGTTGGTACTTCCGCGGCAATGTCCTCCTTTAACTACTACAAGATGGGACGCCTCGTTCTGCCGCTGGGTCTTTCCCTTGCAGCAGGTTCCATCGCCGGTTCTTACCTCGTACCTTGGCTGACAGCCGGTAAAATCTCCCTGAAATCCTACATCGGATTCTTCGGTCTCTTTGTTCTCGCTCTTGGTTGCTACCTGTTCTACGAAACCACTCCCAAAGGACAGGCAGGCAAAAAGCAGGCTAAAGAAGCAGCAAAGGCATTCGAAGCTTCCATCAAAGAAGAAAAAGAAGGTGCAAAAGTTGATACTGCAGCCATGGGTGTTAAGGTTGTCAACTTCTCCCTGACCAAGTGCGTATTCACCTTCTACGGCGTTGAGTTCTCCTTCAACCCCCTCATTCCCGTAGTCGGTGGTTTCATCATCGCAGCACTTGCTTCCTTCCTCGGCGTGGGCGGCGGATTCCTGCTCGTGCCCTTCCTGACCAGTGTTGCAGGCCTGCCCATGTACCTCGTTGCAGGTACCTCCGCACTGGCCGTACTCGTAGGTATGACCACCTCCGTCTTTACCTACATGGTTGTTAAAGATACCCCCGTGTTCTGGCCCCTTATCGGTGTTGAACTCCTCGGTATCCTCGTGGGTTCCTTTATCGGCCCCCGTACTTCCAAGTACATTCCGGACGTATGGCTTAAGCGACTCTTCGTCGTACTGGCTCTGTACGTAGGTATCCGTTACTCATCTAAGGGATTCCTCGGCTACAGCCTCCTGCCTCCGTTCTAATTAACGATGCCTCCGGCGGCTGGGGAAGGGAAACTTTTGAAAAAGTCTCCCTTCCCCAGACCCCATCCCTTCAAAACTTTTTAATAGGGCTTCGCCTTTTTGTAAGCTAGACCGGAGTAAAGATGTTTGAGTCAATTTATCCCATCATAGACAGCCTGCTTATCGCACCCTACCGCATTGGCTTACCTGCCCTTGCGGCTTTTTGGCTTGGTACTGCGGTAGTAGCTTTGTGGTGTACTCTCATCGGAGAAATCTCCATGAGCCTGATCTACATCTGGAACAGGGAATACTACACTGACTTGAACCGCGAAATGACCCGCATGAACAACATTTCCATTGAAGCGATCCGTCACAAACAAAAAGACACCTTCAAGTCTGCCAACAAATGGGCAAATGAATATTTCGGCAAAGTCTTCTTTTCCCATGCTGCACTCTTTGCTGTTTCACTCTGGCCCGTACCTTTTGCCATGGCCTGGCTGCAAACCAGATTCTCCGGTATCGATATCCACACCGTGCCCTTTACCAAATTTTCACTCGGCTATCCTTTCGTTTTTATTTTATCTTATATTATTGTACGCTACGGTTTCTCCAAGATAAGACCATTTATACCTGTACTCAAAAAGATTGACGACTTGAGAGCGGAAGACGCAAAAAAAGCCGGAGAACTCACTTCATGGGACGAACTTGCGCAGATTCCTGAAGAAAACAAGGAAACTGTAGACGGTAGCAGTCTTGAAAGCAGGGCCTAATCATGAACAGAATTCTCACCGGGAAAGGCGCTCCTCTCTCGAGGGAGAATTCATGTTCAAGCTCAAATACACCCTTCCGGCAATTTTCCTGTTGGCTGGAGCAGCAATATACTTTTTCGGATCACAGCCTGAAGAAAAAGTTGTGCGCGTGGACATGTCCATCCGCGAGGAAGTGCGCGTACCGGAACCCCGTCCGGCTATAACCTATGCCTACCTCCCCCAGTATTCACACCGCGTTTCATATTTAAGGCACAGCAAACTCATCGACTACCTTTCCCGCGAATCCGGGTTTACTATTCGTCAGGTCTTCCCGGATACATTTGAAGAACATCGCCGCATGGTCAAAGACGGTGAAATCGATATTTCCTTCTCCAACCCCATGACCTACGTAAGCATCGCCCAAAACGGTGCACGGGCCTTTGCGCGGATCATCGAACCTTCCGGCAGCCCTACATTCAGGGGACAGATCATTACCCGCAAGGACAATCGGGCCATCACAAGACTCAAAGACTGCATCGGAAAAACATGGATCGCCGTAGACCCTCTATCTGCGGGCGGCTATCTTTTTCCATTGGGCCTTTTTCTGAAAAACGGAATCAAGGAATCTGATTTCAAGGAAATCTCATTTGCCCCCGGACCGGGCGGTAAACAGGAAAAAGCGGTCCTCGCGGTCTACGCCGGTAAATACGATTTTGCATCAATCCGTGAAGGAACACTTAACGTCGTTCGCGATAAAATTAATATAGATAAGATCAGAATAGTTGCGGAAACCGAGCCTTTTCCGGGCTGGGTTTATGCCGCCCGCAAAGGCTTATCCGAAAAAGTCGTCGATAAAATCAAATACTGCATGTTCCGTATGTCTATGGATAATCCGGAACAGGCCGCTATTCTATATCAGGCAGGGATGAGAGGCATTATTCCTGCTCAGGACAGCGATTACGATTCGGTAAGGACGCTTACGGAAGAATTAGGACTGAACATTGATTACGGACAATAGGGAGGCTAAAATGATAGAAATTTTCTCCCGGCTTAAATTCCGGACAAAGATCAATCTCGGACTGACCTTAATTGTTGCCTTTACCTCACTGATTATTGCAATTTTCGTCATCCGAATGTCCTCTGATGCGCTCATTGAGCAATCCCGTAAACGAGGTGAAGTTCTGGCCGGTAATCTGGCTATGCGTGCTGAAAACCCTTTGCTTTCAGTAGATTTGCTGAACCTTGGTTCTATGGTTAACGAGCTGAAAAGGGCCGATGATGAAATCGTTTACGCTTTTATCATGGATAATCAGAACCGTGTGCTTGCTAACACCTTCAATGAAGGCTTTCCAAGCCAACTTAAGGATGCAAATAAAGGTAAAGATAACAAAATCAGCGTAGTTACCGTTGATACTGGCAAAAAACGTATTTTTGACTTTGCCGCTCCTATTTTTCTCAGCGACAAAAAGCTTGGAACCGTCCGTATCGGCCTTTCACGAAGTGGAATCCATGCCGTAGTCCAAAACCTTATTTTCGCTATTTTTGCCTTGACCGGAGCGGTCCTTCTGCTTGCGGTACTTATCTCTACCCAATTTGCCCGTCATTTAACATTCCGCCTCGGTTCACTGCAAAAACATGCAGAAGATATTGTTGCCACCCACCTTGGACCCAGCCTGCGTAAAGAAGACAGCAAGGCAGTAAAATTCACTGACAGGTTTAAACGCGCCATAACCCACGCACCGAAAGGGGATGAAATTCAAGAATTGACCGACACCTTCGATGCAATGGGCATGAGCCTTGCCTGCCATATTGAAGACCTTCAGATAACTGAAGCAGACCTAACCAGACAGAAGGAACTGCTCAAAACCATCATCAATGTTTCACCGGACTTTGTTTCTCTGCTGGGACCGCAACTGACCTATCTTGCTGTAAACAAGAGTTATGCCGAGCATTTGGGACACACAGAAGAGGACATCATAGGGCTGACAGATCAGGAACTATACCCGGAAGAAATCGCAGCAGCGCGCATGGAAGAAGCCCGCATGGTCCTTGAAACAGGACGCACTGTAAATAAAGAAACTCGCGAACCGGAAACGGACGAATCTCCGGCACGCTGGTTCCACACAATCCGCGTTCCGGTTCACGGTCAAAGCAACAACATTATCGGTGTACTCTCCACTGCCCGTGAAATCACCGAGCTCAAAAATTATCAGGCGCAATTGATTCAATCACAGAAGATGGAATCAATTGGCAAACTAGCCGGGGGGGTAGCTCATGAAATCAACACTCCACTCGGTATTATCCTCGGCTATGCCCAACTGCTGAAGGAAGATTTCAAACCTGACGACCAAATATCCAAAGACCTTGAGATTATAGAGAAACAAGCACGGGTTTGCCGTAAAATTGTTGCCGACCTGCTTGGATTTTCCCGCCAGAATGAAAGTGAAAAAATAACCATGTGCTTCAACAATTCCATTCTTGAGGTCGTGCAGTTGGTCAGTCACACTTTCAAATTGGAACAGGTAGAAATTTCAACCGATCTTGATGACCGTTTCCCCATAATTCACGGGGACCCCGAAAAGCTGAAACAGGTCTGGCTGAACCTGCTTTCCAATGCACTGGAAGCAATTGATGAGAAAGGACGCATTCACATATCAACTAAGCTTGATACTGATTCCATGACCATCACTGCAGTCTTCGCCGACAGCGGCCATGGAGTTGAGCCGAAAAATATAAATGCCATTTTCGACCCCTTCTACTCCACTAAACCTGTGGGCAAAGGTACAGGATTAGGCCTTTCCGTCTCTTTCGGGATTATTAAAGACCACGGCGGCACCATTAAAGCCGTCAGCCCTCTTCCACGAGTCTTGCGCCGCAAACTTGAGTTGCCCGAAAACACAGGTCCCGGCACTTTGTTTGAAGTGATTTTACCCCTTGATGAACTCTCTGAAGAGTAACTTAGGGTTTTATAAATACAACTACTTGTGATATGATTCACTACTATGAAATTCCGACACGTATTCAGCCATTGGACTTACGAGACTTTCCCCCCCGGACGGTTGCTCAGACGCAGGTACAACTCTTTTAAGAAGCTCATGGAGCTTGAAGAAGAGTGCCTTAAAGCCATCTCGCATATCGAGGATATCGGCTTCGGGCAGACCGTTACCGACTGGGCCTACGTGGAAAAACAGGCCGCTGATCTGGGTATCAATATCCGAATCATGCTTGAGCATTTGCAGGACATGAACCCTGTGCGCTTCATGGACATCATGGACTATTACAACAAGATCAATTTCTATGTACGCATGGCTGTAACCGTACCTGATCCTGAAATTTCAAAGCCATTTACCTTTCCCCTTGAAGATGCAATCGATTATGAATTCAAAGCCGGAGCCTGTGCCGCCGACCTCGCTCGGCTGAAACAGGCAGGAGTGCCTGTTCTGGACGGTATGGTCATCGGCTCCGATGTTTACAATTACTTCATTGAAGCCAACAACCTGCGCATTGCCATTGATGAAATTCTGGAATCAGCGGTAACAACAGGAATTGCAGACCTGAGTATCATTTCCCGGACCATCATTGATCGCTTTATGCAGGGCGTAATGCCGGAAACAATTGCCACTGAAATTGAAATTGCCGCCCTTGAAACTTCACGCGGAAGCGGCAATCTTAGCCTGACCGCATCCTCTACCCCGGAAGGAAGCCTCTATGCCCTGCCCGAAAGCTGGTGCACCATCTCCCCTGTTCCGGTACAGGACATTGTCGAGGCTTGGAAAAAGGCGGTTACCTGCAAATTTTCTGCTGAATCCATAAGGGCCCGTATTGAATCCGGTTATGCAGACCGTGAAAGCCCTGCTTCAGTAATCATCCAGCCCATGAAGGATGTCCATGATTCCGGGGTTATCGAAACCCTGCACGAATCATCCGATCTGCCGCCCAAAGACCGGGAAAACGGTTGTTCTGCAATTTTCAGCCACAACTCCACTACGCCTTTCCTGCTCTCCAGACGTGAAAAGCAGAGGATTATCTCCCGACCGGAAAAATCCCCGCTATCCACTCACTCGGCAAAGACAATCGCTGCTCTGGGTAAAAAGGCAGAGGAATTATTCGATACTCCGCAAAAGTGCTACTGGATCACGGACCTGCGTAACAGGGTTATGATCACATCAGCCCGTTCCTACCCATTTCAAGGGGAAAAAGAGACAGTACGTATCAAGCAGGCCCTTTCTTACATCGCCAACTTGAACATATCACCACGCAATACGGAAATGTTCCTTCCGGAAAAAAGCCGCTCCATGTACGATCTGGTGCGCTTCGCCAATGAAAAAGGAATTGAGGAAATGTTCTCGCTGGTAAGTAAAAAGGGATTGGGTATTGATGGCGCAAAACATCTGAAGGCACGCCAGCCCATCTCCGTAACCGTGCTCAACCTTGCGGACGGCCTGTTCAGTACTGCAGCCGGAAAAATGGATATTTCACCGGATGACATCAAATCCGCACCCATGTGGGCTCTCTGGTTCGGTCTTGGCGCAGACCGCGCAGGCTGGGATGGGGATAACAGTATTGAAGGCTACGCCATCCTTTCAAGAACCTACATGAATATCACTTTGAAATCGGAAAAAGATCTGACTGAAGTGGATGCTGTATGCGATCCCGATGCACAGTCCAACCATATCCATTTCCGTTTCAAAGGCGGCAGCGGAAGCCCGGAACAACGCATTGCGCGGATCAGGTTCATTGCTACCACCTTGAAATCACAAGGATTTAAAACAAATCATCAAGGAGATATGATTGAAGCCAGATTTAAGGGAGGCAGGGAACCGGAAATTCAAAAATTGCTGGCAACGACAGGACATTTAATAGCCCACATCGGCACTCATTATCCGGTAGTCAAAGAAGGAGAAAACGCCGATCAGGTAGCGGCAAGGTTTATTTCTGGGCTGGGGTAATAGACTCTCAGCTCAGCTTTTAGCCTGAGATTTCTTATGAATCTGGACCAGAAAATGGACCAGTTTATCTTCAATTTCACGATCATCCACATATTCGATGATCATCTCTTTAGCTTCTTCAAGATCATACTCTTTAAGAAGCTCACGCAAACGCATGCGTAGCTGCGCTTTTTCTCGTTTTATCTGCAAATCTTCCAGAATATCAGTAACGTAATCAAAATCTTTCTTGGCTAGTGCCTTACGGAAATTGGTCCGTACAAAATGGGAATAAAAACGGCCTGAAATACCGGAAAGAAGCGTACCCAGCCAGACACCTATAACCAGCGTTACAAGGTCGGCGGCCCTTTCCTTGGCTATGTTTATCCATTCGTAGAAGTCACGATCACGCAATAAATCCTGTGTCTTACGCATTTCAAGAACCATACGCTTAGCCACAGGATTATTTTTGTTGATATCCAAAGCCTTACGAAACTGGGCCTCAGCCAGTTCCAGATCACCCATCTTAAAATAAGCCCGCCCGAGCAGGCTGTAAAGCCAGTCCGAGCGGGGGTGATTCTTCAAACTTTGTTCTAGGCTGGAAACCGCAAGTTCATAATCACCGCGGTCAATCAATTCCTGCCCCATCCTGCCACATGACACTTCTGATTCAAGGGAAGTCTGTGAAACCGTATCTGCGCGGCATTCAATGATGCCGATCATCACGGTCAGGGTCAAAATAACGCATACCAGCCAGATAATTCTCTCTGTTCTGTTCATTAAGGGCCTTTATCTACCAGAGTAACCGTAAACATAATTCATTTTACGAAACAACATCGCAGAGCAAAACTTCAGCATTACCAAAGCTGCTTGATACTGCTACCCGGATAGTAAAATTTCAAAATGTGATCGTATTTCTTGGTTTTACCCAATTCCGCAGCTCCCCACTGCGAATATCCTACACCATGACCCCAACCACGGCCTTTGAATGTATAATAATCTCCGGTCTTGTCAATCTGCAGGAGAATATCAGGCAACTTAAGAACACGTGAGCTGCCAAGAGTCGTCCGTGTCCGCAAATCCCGGGAACCGGATTTGTATTTAATTCGTACCTTTACAATCCGTCCGGAAGGCCCCTTCTCAAGGGCTTTTATGGAACGAATACCCGGAACGGAGATCCCGATTTTCTTAAGCTTGGCTTCAATATCCTTACTGCTGTATTTCTTGGTCCATGAAGCCATCTTACCCTTCAGGCTGGCCGAGTCTTTCTGGGCAATAAGGTAATCCTTACCAGCACCGAAGATAGCCTTGGCATCTGCAGTAAAGCCACCGCTGTTTGCAGTATACTGGGAAAGAATAGGTTTTTCCTTGTAAAGCATAACCTGACCGCTGGTCTGTTTCACCGCCTTGTCGGTACGTTTATCCTCACGATCAACCCCGCCGTACATCTGATCGTAGGTGTCGGCATAAACATCATAAAACAAATGGGTGCGATGCTTCTTCTGGTAATAGGCATAAGTCCTTGCTGCAACGGCCTGAGCTTTCAAAGTCTCGGCAGGCCATGAAGCGTATGATTCAGCCGGAACCACTGAGCGCAAATAATCTTCTATCTCGATAAGATTAAGGATCAGCAATTTACCCTTGCGAATACTGACATCGATAATTCCGCGCACCTTCTTGGTTTCTGAGCCGTAACTGACTTTAAGTGAGCCGTTAGACTTAAACTTAATCCTCGTAGCACTGACCACTTTGCCGTCAAGAGTCAGCTTATTACCGGAAATACCAACCTTATATTTCCGTCCACAGCCCAGTTCATCAGTACAAATTTTATCCTTGCCCGTTCCGGTGGTAACGATCATGGACGTAACCTTGCGGCTTAAACACACGCGCAGTGTCGGCTCCTTGCCGATCTTGGAAGGTATTTTCTCACCGGGCTTCTCTTCAGGCTTTTGTTCCGGTTTCTGTTCAACCTTCTGCTCCTGCTTAGCCTGCATGGAAGAGATTACTGCCTCAGCCTGATACTTGAATTTACCCTTGGGAAAATAACGAAGATACTGCCTGAAAACAGAATTGGCCCGATCATACCTGTCCATCTGGTAATATAGAAATCCAAGACGATAAAGCGCGGTATCAGCATAATCCGGGTAATTGCGGCCCACCATACGATAAACATCAGCAGCCTTTTCCGGCGCATCAAGAAATGTGGATAATACCATTGCCTTACCGAACATGGCATTAACCCTGGTCTTAGCCACCGGAGAATAATCCACAGCGGTATCGTATTGCTCAAGAGCTTCAAAATACTTTCCGATATCAATTAGATAGCTGGCATAATTAATGTGCCATTGTGCCTGAGCCTGATCTTCCAGCTCAATCGGAGAATACTTGCGGGCCTGAGCACTCGCCGGGAGCAAAAGCATCAAAAACAGAACCAGAAAAAAAACGTTATGAAGTATACTGAACTTATTTTTCATCATTTTTATCCTTAATTTTATCTTCGCTTGCTTTTTCTTCGTCATTATCGGTCGGTGCGGACTCAGTCGGGACCGCAAGATGATCAAGGTAATCCTTCATATAAAGCAGGTTGCTGTCCGCCGGACTGAGCAGTAACGCTTTTTCCAAGACTTGCCTTGCCTGCTTGATATCACCCTTATTCAAAAGATAGCGCACATTGAGCTGGTGCAGCCGAACATCATAGGGAAACTTTGAAATACCTTCATCCAAAATTTCGGATAAGGCCACATCATCTCCCAGAGCCAACAAGGTGTAGGAAAGATAAAGGTAGATATCACGGTCATCCTTCATCTTAACCGCCTGAATCAAAGCCTGATAAGCATCTCCGTAATGCTGGCTATGAAATGCATTCACTCCCAATGTCTTAAGTTCGGCAAATTTTTGCTCACGCAATTCCGGGGTGATTTCCTTATCGTCAATAAGCACTACCTTGCGCCCATGCGGGTACGGTGCATCAAGGATCGATTTTACAAGAACATCCCCCTCCAGCTTCAATTTCTCAATCGAAGCCGATCCGAAATAATTGCCACTGACCACAAGCTTGCCTGCGGCTACGATATTGCGCTCATTATCAAAAATATTGTTGTCCTTGATCTCTACACTTCCACCTTTGAAATAAATTCCCTGCGTACAATTGGTTATACTTGAACGGACCACGGAACCGTTCCCGGCACTGAGCACCAACCCCTGCCGCGCTCCGGAAACACGTAATCCCTTGAAATCGTAATTACCTGTTTCAGTCACCGCAACAGCATATTCTCCACCACCGAATGAAGAGGAGCGGATTTCAGTATATCCGCCGGCAGAAGTGACCGCCTTGCTGAACCCGCTGAATTCACACTGGGAGAACAAAGCCTTGCCACCGGACATAACTTTTATACCCAAAGTGGAATTAGATTCCAGACGCACAGGAGCACTGATATCACCAATGGATTCTAATTCGCCGAAGACATCAATTCGGCCCTTGTTATCAAAACGTATCTTCGTCCCTGACTGAATGGTAAATTTAGAGCCTTCAGGAACCGTCACCGGAAATCCGATGCGGTAATTGCCCTTAACCAACATTCCGCTCAGTTCACCGAAAAGCTCACGCTCATCAAACTGGGGCATGACAACCTTATGAATTCCATTTAGGGGAGAGAGGTTTCCAGCTTTATCCTTGATGCGTACCCGATAAAACACAGCTGTTCCCTGCATCACATCAGTATCAACAAATTCAGGAGTCTTAATCCGGGCAACAGTTTCAAATTCACCAACCGGATCATTTCCCTTTTCAACAACAAATTCTTCGAGATCAGTGGCAGAAGGGACCAGCCAGCTAAGCTTAACTCCGTCACGCCCGGTCTGATATTCTATTGTTTCCAAAATCGGGGGAAGCACGCCATCAAGGGAGATAAGTGAACCGGATTCAATCCAAAGCCTGTCCACACCGTTAGCCTTACGCATTTTAACCATCAAAGGTTCATTAGCAGCTTTATCTCCCTCAGCGACAACATAAAAGCCTTCGTAAACTCCCTGCGAAACCTGCGGCAGCGGTATATCTTTCTTGAAATCACCAATACTGAAAGAACACTTCAAACCCGGCTCAGCATCAACACGTACCGCTACCCTCCGCCCTACGCCGAAAAGCAGATTATCCACGTTGGTATCAACTGCGATAACCTCCGGAAGCTTGGGCCCCTTGGGACAATCCGGCAGTACTTGCGCCATATTCCATGCCCAATCATAAACAACCATACGCATCTGGCGCCTGATAGGATCGGAAAAGACTTCCTCCACAATGGTCCCGGCAAGACCTATCACCCCGGTAGGGACGGAAATCCTGCGCTTTGAGGCACTGTCGCGCCATTTACCGACCAGAGTTCCGGCAGCGTTATACATCATAACTTCCGCATCCAGCTGAAAAAGATCAAAAGCCACAGCCTTGATCATATCCGCACTGTAAATATCCGTCTTTACGATGCCGTCCGCATTAAGCTGCTTACAAAGCTCCACATCACTCATCTTACGCCAGCCGTCATCTCTGCCCAGTTCAGCGAGGGTGTTATCCACCACATCCTTCTGCAAGGGCATAAAGCCCTTACCGGCCAACTGATTAGTGATTGCAGCACGGGTAATATCCGCAACAAACAAACGATCATCATCAAGCACAAGAACGGATTTATGTTCTGTGGAGTTCTCAGCATGTTTGATGTACTCAGCAGGCAACACCGCTATCTTATACGGAATGGCCTCTTCCTCGGTATACTGTACGGCTTGAGTGGTCTTCTTGGTAAAACAACCACCCAGCAGAATTGCTGCCAGCAACAAAAAGATTAAGGAACTGTGCTTGTTAATCATGGCTATGACTTCAACTTCCTGTCTACGTTAAAGGAATTGACCGTACCAAGAACGGAACGAACCTTCCCCTCCAATTGCAAATGCTTGTCGGCAATAGAATACGCCCCCCCGCCCCAAGCCTGCAATTGCCTCCCGCTAAGATTGAAAGAATTAATAAGCAGCTTCTTTCCGCTCAAAGCCGCACGCAACCTCGCTGTGGTAAAATTAAGCCCCTCCCCGCCTTCAGGATTGAAAGAAACCGCATCCAATAAATCAAGGAAGAACCCCAATCTGGGGTCTAAATTGGCGATGTTGAAAATATGCAAATCATCAATCTTTGCAGATGCCTCTCCGCGAACTGATTGAACAAGCTCATCAGCATCCTTGCCCTGCATAAACATATTCGCATTTAGATAGATTTTACCGCGTAGAGAAACTGACAAATCCTTTGCAAAACAGGCAATCAGGCTGGGCAGGCTGGTGCCGCGTCCTTTCACATTGCATTGTGCTGCAAGTTGATCCTCGGCCAACACCACATCAGCATTCAAATTGAGATGAAAAAGCTTACCGCTGGCCTTAAGCAAGGCTCGCTCGCTACCGGAATGGACAAAAATAGCGACATCACTGAAAGGCCAGTCATTATAGTAAAAACGGCGAATGGCAGCCTTGCCGCTGATATCCCGGCCCAGCAATGCTTCAAAATTAAATTTATCTTTTGCTTCCACAACGTCAGACGCGGTATCGCCATCATGCTTTTCGGGGATACGGACACTCAATGATTTTAACTGCGCCTCATAGCCAGCCAGATGATTGCGAGGGGTATTAAAATAACCGGAAGCCGAAATTTGTGTTTCCTTGTGGCTCAACTGAGCATCAAACACGGTCCGCAAAGGATTTTTTTTTTCAGCCTCACAAGTAATGCTGTAATCAAAGAGTGTAAAATCAAGAGCTTCGGCCTTGAACTGGAGCTGCTTCATGTCAATGGGGAAAGCTAATGATGCCTGTGCGTTAAAAGTCCCTCCGGTTGCAGAAGCAACAGTAAAGCTGCGCACGGAGACAACGGGCTTGCCGTCCTTAAGCTCGATATCGGCATCAATCTCGGAAATGCTGAGTTCCTGTTTCTTGCCATCCAAAGATTCCAGCACCAACACCAAATCCTTGGCGCTTACTGTCATCTTACCGGACAAGCCTTTGTTCGCGACACTAGTGGGAGGTGTGTGCAGTGCAAGAGACTTAAAAATCAAAGCACCTTTCGGCTTGATGGACTTCAGCTTGGCGGACTCACACAGGGATCGGGTAGCATTACGTCCACGCTCACTCTTCTGGGCCATTGCATAGAGTTCTCCGGCATCAACCTGAGCTTCATCAAGCGTAACCTGAAAAGTTCCGCCCTGCCCCATTTGCAAAGACAATCCCTTGCCGCTGGTGGAATCAAGCAGCAGCCCCCCGGCCTTGATATCCATAGTTCCTGCGGCACTATCCATACTAAAATCAAGATCTGTAGTTTCAAACCTTCCAGCCTCGGCCAGCTCTGGAATGGTGGAATTTGCCATGTAACCGAATCCGGTCAAAAATCCCAAAAAGGATGCCGGATCAATTGAACATTCCGTAGCCTGAAGATTAAGTTTCAACGGAGAAGTTGAAACCATATCCAACCGGCCGGAAAACTTGAACCCAAGCTCGGCAATTGAAGCACTGCGCACATTAAAGGCAAAGCCGCTGCTTTCCTTTTCAACACTTGCAGAGACAGTAAGAGGATCGGCCTGATAGCTGTTCGTCAGCTGCACCCTGCCGGAAACAACGTCAATCTTATCAGGAAATAAAGCGGGCAGTTCAAGAACACCGGAAGAAGCATCACCACTCTCTCGGTGAGCCTGCGCCATCACGTCCGGGTCCTGGAGAACCACATGACGCAGCTTAATCTCGCCGCTGAGCAGGCTGGGGATATCAGGGAAAATTTCCAGTTGCGGTATGCGGATAGTATCCATACCGCTCTGGACACGCAGGTTGGTAACCCGCAGGGAAGGAAGGGGGGAATAATGGAGTTCGATATCCTCCATTACCACCCCCATGTTGGTCATATCAGAAAGCAGCTTCTGTGCGGCATCCACAAAATGAACTCTGACAAGCACCATGGAACCGACCATAATCACGGCCGCAATAATTCCGCCAATGAGGAGTCCCTTCTTGTGCATCATCACAGACACCGCCTTTTTATTACTTAAGAACGAATACTACCCTTGCCTGTGCCAACAGATTGTACTTCTGGTCATAGGCAAATACGGTTGACGCATCTTCAACGCTGACAACAGCATCAGTTACGTTCTGCACAGTCTTGCCCTTAAGCACCATTGGAGACTTACTGCCCCAAGATTCAAGCAGGGCACGCGCTTTTTGCAGATCAGTTGTGTAACCCCCGCAGCCTCTTTCAATCAGGACCTGATTAAGTACCTTGGAAGGATCGAAAAGAACTTCATTCTTTTCGGTCAGGATGCGGTTAACCAGCGCTGGTTTAAAATCAAAGTCCCGTACGTCAACGATTATACCGTCAACCGGGGTGGCAACAGCTTCCTGAATCTTATCTGAAGCAGGCTCAGTAGTTTGAACGGCAGAATCAACCTTCTCGGCTACTTCTTCCTTAACTTCAGGCTTGTCTTCCACAACAGGCTTTTCTTTTTCCTTAATAGCCGGCATGGGAATAGAAGCTATTTCCTGTACCTTTTCAGGCTTGAAAGCAGGAATCTCACGAATCTTTAATTCCTGGGGTTCCTTGAGGATGATTTCATCAAAAGCACTGTACACGGAATCGTGACCGTGCAGGTTCAAGCGCAGACAAACCCGGGCATAACCTTCAGTACGATCAAAAGATTCACCGCAGGGAACAGCGCCGCGCAAGGTACCGTCAACAGTGGTTTTGACCTTTTCGCTTGCAAGCATCCCGTCACGAACAGTGGTTTGACCGCTCAGGCGCAATCCCTGAAATATTTCAAGCATCCTTCTTTGAGCAACCACTTCGGCGGCGCGTTTAGCACGGTAACGGCTCTGTCCCGCCTCGGACTCACCTATTACCTGAATGTACCCTTTCTGGAATACTTCATCCTGATTCACAACCTCTACAATCTTTTCCCCGGCAACAGCGGAGCCGGCAAAAAGCACTACCGTTGTCAGGGCTAGCAATATTTTTTTCACATTATCCTCCACTGTTAGTAAATATTCATAATGTTGCGCAGACGCATCAGGGAAAGAATGAGGTCAGCGCCATCCATATTGGCATCAGGACGGAAAGCACCGGACAGGTCGGTTTCCATCAGGTTGCGGTTAACCACGGTAACAATAGCGTTGTACCAGGCATCAGTGGCTTCCACGTCCGGATAGAGAGAATTTTTCTGCCCCATATGCTGAGTAGACATGGAATCATCACCTGTCAGCTTAATAAGCACATCCTCCAGCACAAAAGCCAATTCCTTGCGGGTCATGGGCTTCTTGGGATGAAAAAGGTAGGCACGGGTCTGCTCGTCATAAGTCGGCTCAAGCCCCCGGACATGCCACTTAAGCACAGTCATAATTTCAGGCTCAAACATATGCCCTACAACATCGGCGGGAGTGAATTCGGCTTTTTTGTCGTCACCGGGAACAGGAATGCGTCCGGCGAAAAGTCTGTCCAAATGGAGCTCATCCACCAGCAGTGCGGCAACGTCAGCACGATCAACTTCTTCCTTGACCGCGATCTGCTTGGCAACATCAGTCAGGGTATAATTGCTCATGGCCCGCAGAATCTTCTGGGCACGATTGTAAAGCAGATTTGCTTTATCGTGCCACTTGCCCGGAGAAGCGGAAAGAACAACGCCGAGAACATCTTCGGCCTTACGGAATTCACCGCCCTTGAAATAGGCTTCACCCATAAAATAATGCGCTGCTTCAGTATGGCGATAGTAAGGAAGATCCTCTTCAACCACGTATTTCAGCATCAGCTTGGCATCGGCATAGAGATCTTCCGCCCTCTGCAACCAGCCGCGGGTGGCGATATGACTGTAAACCCGAATACCGGTCACGTAGACACTGAATTTCTGCGATCTATCACGCCTTGCTTCACGCACAGCCTTGTCAAACTGGTCAATTGCCCTTTCAGCATCAACGGCACTGTATTCAGCATCGCTTTCAGCCTCGGCACGCATGGCGTAGACAAGAGCCTTACCTGCAATGGCAGGCGCATATTCATCATCAAGGGCTACTGCCCGCTCAAAACGGACAAACGCCTTATCAGGCATACCTTGATCTATCAGTTCCATCCCCATCAAATAATGATGGGCCGGGTTGTCCTCAATAGACATGGGTTTTACTTTTTTTCCACATCCCGCAAGGGAGAGAATCAAAAGCAGGCCCGTGAGAAATATTAAATATTTTTTCATCCGGTTATCCTCCATGCATTAGAATCCTTCGGGATTCTGCCAACGGAATTTTAAATTCCTGCCATCCATTTTACTCTGGAATTTCTCCACCCCTACATTCTGCAATGCGGTGGAAACGCGCTTAAGCAAGGTTTCGGCACGCAAGGTGGACCAATAGGTCACTTCCATGTTCATACCGTTCTGACGCTTTACTTCTTTGCGCACAAATCCGGGAACGTCCTCAAGAGCTGTACCGATATGGGAAAGTTCGGGAAAACCAAGGAAAGTCAATGTGTAACGAAAACCCTTGCCTCGATCCAACTCAGATTCCATATGCTCAAGCAGCTCACGCGCAATCCTTACTGAAGCCCAGTAAGCTTCAGGTTCAGCGGCTTCAACAGCTCGGCCATAGACTTCAGCTGGCTTACCGGAAAGGCTCACGTATTTTTCAATGGGCCTGCGCACTTCACCGATCTTGAGTCCGTCAGAAATTCTAACGCAGGTCAAATGCATTACAGGATTGGCATCCCTCGGCAACTCAAGATCGACAGTAACAACATAGTCAGCCTTGAGCAGCCTGTTGAACTTGGCAGCCTTATTAAGATTCATGGAACCTTCAATCTCACCGTACTTAGCACGGGACATGGGCCAGTCGATTACTTCGAACTGGAATTTATCTCCGAAAGTACGCGAAACAGCGTGTACAAGTTCTCTCATTGACTGGGGAGGAACGGAATTGAACCCGGCCCCGGAACCGAAAATGAGCAACCTCGGCAGGCCGGACATTTTCTGAAGAATAGCAAGGGTGGTGTAGTCGGAATACATAAGCTTACTATCGACAACGACATCAATAGTAATGACATAACCGTCATCAGTAGCCCCTTCCCTCAACACCTTGTAAGAAGAGATATACCCTTTAGAGTGGCTGGCTATTTCGTCACGGACCAGCACCCCGGACTCAACAAGAGAGTCAGAGGCCAAAGCCGTGCCGATCTGCATTTCAACAGCAGTGCGCAAAGCAGAGTTAAGCGCCTGATGACGATCAACTCCCTCACCGGTAGCCTCCACAGCAAATGCTGTGGAGGCAGCCAGTAATATTGCAAGCGAAATGGCAACCACTTGAGAGTACAGTTTTGCTAAGGACATACAGACCTCATCTTTTTGCGGCAGAAAAACCTACCATTCACTGTTACTCTGCTTTCTACGCTGCTTAACGCGGTGCTGCTTAACGATCTTCACTTCATTACCGGAAATGTAGACACGTCCCTTCATGTTGAGCTTTTTAAGCATGCGAACCATGTTGCGCTTCAGGTGTGCGGAATCAATTGAAGACTTATACCACAATTCGTGATGGGAAGAAGTATTCAGAGCATTGCTCTTAGGACGATGGCTATCGTAACCGGTGAAGATAGTAATGTAATCTTCAACGTCGAGCATATCATCATCGCTGAAGCCATCAAAAATAAGAGTCCATTCGAGAAGACGTCCACTGGAACCGATACCGGAACCTCCGCCACTGCCGGAGCCGCCACCGTCACCATCAGAATAACTGCCGCCTTCGGGATGATACTGGTCAAGTCGGTCAGCAAGTACAGCACCTACGTCTGAACCGATGATTTTGGACATCTTACCGACTGCTTCGAGAACATCATTACGGCTGTAGGGTCTGGGGACAAGCTGATATTGCTGCGGTTCGGCCTCAAAATTGCCCATTCTGGAACCATCCCATACTGATAGGAGTCGTCCTTCAACACGGGCGGTAACCCTGACACTGTTCTGATTACTCTTGGCGTTGGGGTAAATACTGAAAATACAAAGGACATCAATACCGGCATCCTTGGCGATCTGGATAAGCTCGGCATCGTTACGTCTTGTGCGACCCTGAACGTGGGTCATATGGGTCAAGGCTGTTTCATCTTTGACATCGAAACCGAGATTGACCATCTCGTTGGAAATCGCGTTAAGTACCCGTTTAAAAACTCTTGAACTGCGGGGAACAGTATCTGGATCAGCATCCTCGCCAACAATCATAACCCTCGGAAGATCAGTAGCCAAAGCCATGGAAGGCGCCACAAAAAAGCAGACCATGGCTATGAGAAGCAGTATTGGTTTCCTCATGTCACTCTCCTTGAAAATGTATGGTTACATCATTTTGCCCGATTCCCGATGCCCGGACAGGTTCTATGAAACAAATCCTCAACCCTTATCCCGACTTCGGAAATGGTTGATCCTAACCAAGTTAACACAACTATAATTAGTAAATATATTATATTACACAACTTATGCAACATAATTTAAATTTACTGTGCATGTTGCGTACACGCATGGATTTATTCTGCGAATACCCCTGAAATACTGAAAAATAAATCAACATATCGATCCGCTTGCAACAGACACATTGCCCAAAGTTTTTCATATTTCTATTAAGGAGCCCTTTTGTCGGCGCTGTCAGGCTACCTATGTGCATATTGAAAAACACCCTGTTTTATGTATACCACATATAAACGATATTTATCCACGTTTTTTATATTGAAAACATTGCGTGGAAAAAGCGAGGGGAAAAAGAGATACCAATTCCCTACACACTCAACTCAATAGGCTTTTGGGTTAATAAACGACTATCAACAAACTTAAAATAAAGGCTTTTCTTAATGAAACCCAAGAAGACAAATACCGCGACTAAAACATGGGAAATGATGCAGTGCTCCCGCGAAGTGCTAGGGGCAACCTGCATGCAAAAGATTTTCTCTAGAGGTCAAAGCCAGATCAACCGCTACTGTTCATCACCACAACATGAAGACCACCAGCGGAATCCGCTGGACAGACTTCATTTGCTGTTCAGCAAACTGGAAGAAGAAGGAGAAAAAGAACTCGTTATCGCAGCACTAAACCACCTATGCGGCTCAATAGGATACAGAGTTCAAGAGCAACAGGAGATCATTCCCGACAAATTAACAGTCGAAGAAGAATGCCTTGATGATTATCCTGAAAAAGTTGAACTGGACAGATTGATCACCACCAATGCCGCTCCGGAACTTGTCCGAAGACAGGGAGAGCACACCTGCCGGGAAATAATGGAAACAGTGACCAGTTATGAGGAGCACTGCAAAAAGAAAGGATAAGAAAAACCCCGCCCTGAAATAAATTCAGGACGGGGTTAAAATTTAACCGAAGTTCTTTTATTACTTCTTCATATTAACATACTGGAAAGGCATATCAAGATCCGAATCTCTGACCAGAGCAATAACGGACTGCAGATCATCCAGTTTTTTACCGGTAACGCGGACCTGATCATCCTGAATAGCAGCCTGAACTTTCAATTTACTGGCTTTGATCAACTTTACGATCTTTTTAGCTGTATCTTTATCGATCCCTTCTTTCAATTTAATTTCCTGCTTGAGCTGAGCGCTGGAAGTAGGCTCAACCTTACCGAAATCAAGAGATCTGGGATCAACCTTACGTCTGGTGAAATGAGTAATCATCATATCCTTAACGGCCTTGATTTTCATTTCATCGCCGGTAACGAGGCTGATGGTATTTGTCTTTTTGTTCAGATCAATTTCAGTATTCACCCCGCGAAAATCGTAACGGGTATCAATTTCTTTAAGTACGTTGTTTACAGCGTTATCAACTTCCTGTGCGTCGATCTGGCTGACAATATCAAAAGACGGCATTGTATATCCTCCATATAAGATAAATAGCTGTTTGAAGTCGCTCGTAATCTAACAATCGGCAAGACATAGTCAAGTCCTGCGTGCCCATGAGGATCAAGATTTCAAGGCTTCACCAACTGATGGGTATATATTAAAAATGGTATTAAGCTTAGTAAGCTTGAATATCTGCTCCACTTTTGGATGCAGTCCGGCAATCAAAAGACGTCCGTCTTTCGGCATGCAATTCGTAATTGGAATCAACCCGGCAAGACCGCAGGAATCCATAAATAGAACAGCAGAAAGATCGAGCACAAAGCTCCTGCCTCCTTTACTAACCAAAGAAGACACATGCTCCTGTAATTCGGATGAATTAGTTGCATCAACCCTGCTTTCACCAACACGCAGAATGACAAAGTCCCCGACCCTTTCATGAGACAAAATCATAATCTGCTCCTCAACAATTTATATAATTAGCTTGCATTCCATTGCTGTATACAAAAAGAACTGTCAATTCGAAACATTACAATGTACTACAACACCAACCTATAAAATTTAGCATTCCAAGCCGGAGAGGGCAACCGCTATGTATATTCTGAATCTAAACTACATTAAACCATTAGAAAATATTGATGCGTTACTGGAAGAGCACATCAAATTTCTAAAAAAACATTATGAAAATGGAACCTTCATAGCCTCAGGCCGTAAAGTACCACGCACCGGGGGGATCATTCTCGCCAGAAACATTGATCTGGAACAACTTGAAAAGACCATTAATGAAGATCCCTTCAAACGCGAAGGCGTTGCTGAATACGAAATTATTGAATTCATCCCTACAATGATGGCGGATGGTTATGAAATTCTAAAAGAGACTCCAGAATATTAATATTAAAGGGCCGAAACAACTTAGTTCCGGCCCTGAATTAATCAGAAATAGCTACTCGGGCAACTTTCAATTCCCTATCATCAAACCGACTGCGCTTGGTGTTCCAATCATCCATGAATTGCAGACATTCTTCGCCAATCACAGGTCTGCTAAAATAATATCCCTGAAAACAGGTTCCGCCGATCTTTCGCAAGCTTCTTAATTGCTCAGCATTTTCAACCCCTTCAACTACTACCTTCATCTCAATATTCCGGCAAAGTTCAAGGATGCTTGTAACAATATGCCTGTTCACATCATTCAAAGAGCCGAATGTAAGCGTTCTATCGATCTTAACCTTATCAATGGGCAGTGCTCTCAAATAGCGCAATGAAGTATGCCCCATACCAAAATCATCAATTGAAATACGGATTCCCAGTTCACGCAGCCGGTTAAGATTTTGAAGTTCCCGTCCACTTGTTGACATGGCAACAGACTCGGTAATTTCGATCTCAAGACAATAAGGCGGAACTCCCGCAGACCTCAGACACCCGAGGACTTTATCTTCGAGACCTTTATTTTTAAATAGTGATGGAGGGAAATTGACCGAAACAAAAAGATGGTAACCGAATCTTTCCTGCCAGACGGCAAGTTGGCTGCAAGATTCCCTGAGAACGAAATAACTTAACTCATCAATACAATTCATATCCTCTGCCAGCGCGACCACCACTTCCGGTGAGATATAACCGTAAGCAGGATGATTCCACCTAATTAACGCCTCAGCACCTAAAATTTCTCCGGCATCGTCATCAATTTGAGGCTGGAAGACTACATACAGCTGTTCTTCCGCTCTCAGAGCCCGAACAAGGTCGGAAGCTAATGATCTGGCCACAAACCCTTCAAAACCGGGTAAACCAACGCATTTAAATCCGGTTGAAACATCTTCACCTCTAGCGGCAACAATAATTTCATTCATGCCCCGGTCATACTGTTTTTTCATCACCCGGTCGGAAATCAATACAAAAGGCATATACAGCCCTACGCCGAGGCCTAAAATTACCACCTGCAACAAAACCCCGCCCCATGTTCCTGTCGACATATATCCATTTAAAAACACAGGAGTTGTCCAATGCACGGCATGAACAATAAACGGAACAACACCCAAGAAGGTGGCAGCATAAGCAATACAGTAAGCAATAGCAGGAATTAAAATAAAAGGAATCGCATAAACTGGGTTAAGGACCAAAGGAATACCGAACAGCAAGGGTTCATTAACATTGAACAAACAAACTAAAAGAGCTAGCTGCGAAATTCTTTTGGTACCTGAATCGCGGCCTTTCAGAAAAATAGCTATGAGCAGGCTCATGGTCAGCCCTGAACCGCCAATCATCGTATAATTGTCCAAAAATCCTTTGGTAAGGATATGTGTCGGTGCAAACCCTGATTGAAAGTTCATAATATTTGCAGCCATGTTGTCTGCTAAAACAGTACTGTCAAAAAGAGAAAGGGTATTTGGACCATGAGCCCCAAAAAACCAAAGCAATTGCGAAGTAAATGTATAAATCAGACCGCTAAAAAACTCAGACCCTGAAAGATTCACAACAACAAGTACGGCACTGCGATACAAATCACATAAGCTGTCATATCCACTCAGTAAAACGACATGTTTTAATAAAACAAATATCAATATAACAGCAACACAGGCCGGAATTAAGGAAAGTATCTCTCTGGAAAATATATCATATCCAGATCCGGACACAGCAAGCCTGAAACGAAGCAGAATAAACTTATGCAGAAGAAAACTTGAAAGAGAAGAAACAAAGAATGCCTGGGCAATACCTTTGCCGAGTGAGGCTATTTCAGAAAAGGATGAAAAATTAATATCACCATGCAATACAAAAAAACATGACAATGATATTACTACAAACAAATTAGGACTGATATATTCGCCAGAGTATTCTTTATTGTGGCTAAGTCCGAAATTGTAGCTCATGCTGCAGAGCAAAACTAAAGCAGCAACTCCGTATGTTGCGCTTACTACATCATGCAGAAGTTTGGTTAATGTGCCCGAAAGAATCCCGGAATCTTTGAGAAATGGGAAATTGAGCAGGCAAAGGAATACAGCCCCGACAACTATAAGCGGAAAGACCTGTAGTTGACTCCTCTGCAACACCCGGAAGAAAACCCGCGACCCAATCCAATCCAGCCACCGACCTAGAGTCGACATCACTAGAATATCAGTAATAACTAGGTTCTTGAACTTATTCATTAAGTATTCTGTCATGAACTGCTATGTATAATTAGTTTCCTCTCTCCTGACTCCATTATGAATTCATAGACACAATTAAGAGCAAAATCAACGTCAACCGGAAGCAAATACACACTTACTCAATTTTATCTTCCAAAAACGCACCCAGCTTCTTATCAGTATCGTTTATGTGAGTAACCAGCCAATCACTTAAATAATTCAAGATATCCATAGTTAGGATGCAGGTTCCGTCTGCACACCCATTCTCGATCTCCTTAACCTTATCAATAAATTCTTGATGCTTGAGCTTATGGGCAGGAGCCTCAGGATAATCAAACTTATCCATAAATTTTTCTTCAGTACCAAAATGATCCACTGAATACCTGCGCATATCCTCAATCACCTCAATAGCCTGAGGCCGATCACTTGCACCGGAAACAAGCAGATCATAAACCCGATTTACCATTGCCACCAATCCCTTATGCTGCTCATCAATCTCAGCAATACTAACAGACAAAGAATCACTCCACTTCAACATAGACATTTACTGCCTCCTAAAACTATTTTTCTTTGCTCAAATAAGGGGTTGCGTCTTCTACATCACACTGTTCAGGTGCGAGAAATTTTTCAGCGTATTCCATAAATACATTTTTGCGCAGAAATACATCCATAACATCGCCGTCAATATGCTGATCACTGCGCATAAAAGTCATTATCTTTAATGCTTCAGACAGTTTTTTTGCTTTCTTGTACGGCCTGTCCGAAGCAGTAAGCGCTTCAAAAATGTCGGCTATGGCCAGTATCCGTGTTTCAACGGAAAGACTGGATATATCCTTCTTCAAAGGATAACCGGTTCCGATCAACGTCTCATGGTGCCCGGTGGCTATTTCAGTTACCCTCTCAAGATGCTTTGGAAAAGGAATCTGCGAAAGCATATCAAGACCGCTAAGCATATGCGCATTAATCTTGAAACGTTCTTCGTCTGTGAGAGTTCCCCGCGAAATCATCAGGTTATACAGCTCCCCACGGTTATATTCATTTTCCGGGACATCGATAGGATTTCCGCACGCATCCCTGATATGAGCATAATTGCTCGTTCTAGGAATTATATGCTCAGGCTTATCCATAAGCAGTTTTTCCCATACAGGTAACTCCACTCCGGAATCACGCATACGCTCAAGCTCGAAATGTCCTACTCCTAAGCGTTTATCAAAATAGCGTAGCCACTTTCGCTTACCAATCTCAGCCAAGCGCTCCTTGCGCTCATCTGACATGAATTCACCGCCGATATTGCACTCGGCCAGAAAAGAAAAATCATCTTCCAATTGTTTAATTCCGACATCCAACTCTTGTTTCAGCTCAGCTTGATTCCCCCCATTGGCAAGCTTTCGATAATACTCTATTTCAGCATCACGGCGCAAAACCTCAAATCTCATTCGTACTTCATGAATACGGTCATAGATGGTTTCAAGCTTTGTTGCTTTATCCACCACATATTCCGGCGTGGTAACTTTACCGCAATCATGCAACCAGCCGGCGACCCACAACTCCCTCCACTCTTCATCTGTTTCCACACGAAAATCTTTGAGCGGTCCGCTCTCAGTCTCATGAACAGCTTTAGTCAACATCTCCGCCAGAACCGGAACACGGGTGCAATGCCCGCCGGTATAAGGAGATTTGGCGTCAATTGACGCAGCAATTACCTTGATGAATGCATTAAATAACTCTTCCAAAGAATTAACCAGATTACGGTTATCCAATGCCACCGCAGCCTGGGCAACAAGCGACCCCAGCAAATCATCCAGACCGTCTTCAAAAAGCCCCCCCTCTCTGGAATTAAACAGCTGAATAACACCGAGGATCTCATCACTTCTCGTAATAATGGGGGCCGTAATCATTGAATGGATGTGCCCACGCTCCGGTTCATGCTCCAATCCGGTAGGGAATAAAGAAAGTTCCACCCCTTTTACAGAAAAAACCTCGCGTTTGTTATAAGCTTCACAGGCATACCACAGCACTGAATCCTTACTTACAAAGTCAATAATTTCCGGGATAACCATAACTCTAGGCACAGGATTTTCCGAAAGACCGCCGAGAACAATACTTGAAGAATCAAGTGAAAGCAGCTCAGCTGCAAGCTTATTTCCTTCCATCAAATAGATTACCCCGCCATCGGCCTCCACAAGATCACGCGCTGAATCAAAAATTAATGAAACAAGTCTTTCTAATTCTTTTTCAGAAGAAAGAGCCAAGCCGCAGGAAACAAGTTTTTCCAGCTTTCCCTGAGTAGTAATAAGATTGGCGGTTTTATCACGGATGGTTTCCTTCATAAGAAGGCCGGCCTTGCCAAGAGTATCGAGCTCTTTAATTCGCGAATTAAGGGGAGGCGACTCAGAAAAATCAAAACTTTGTACTTTTTTAGCCTCGCGTAAAAGCACACTCATAACACGGGTTCCCCTGCGTGCAATGTATACTGATGCAAAAGACAATAACAGCAGGAGAATTGCCGAACTGTACATAATTCGAGTCGACATTCTGGAAATATGCCCGGTCACATCACTTACCGGTGCCGCTGCCGCAACAACCAATTGCAATCCGCTATTCTCGTAAATCGGAGTAAGGCTGGCCATATAATCCTGACCGTCAGAACCTTCAAAAAATGAACAACATGTTCTGCTATCTTCAGGTATTGGGATATGGCGGGCCACACACTTTACTGTATTATCGGGATATGAAACCGCCATGGGAAGCTGTAAATTACTCCCCATAACCGCCCAATCCTTATTGGGATATGCGACCATGCGGTTATCATTGTCCACAATCCAAAGCAGACCGTTATCGCTGACATTCTGCTTTGCAAGCATGCTGCCTAGTTGATTGAGCGAAATATCCAGCCCAAAAACTCCGGTACCATCCCCAAGTGTTCTTGCACAGGTTATCCCCGGCATTCCAGAACTGCTAAAGACATAAGGAGAGGTAAAAATAGTTCCGCAGGAAAGCAGAGCCTGCCGATACCATGAACGTTCCCGGGGATCATACGATGATGTATCAAAACGTTCCCCAAGCAAATGTTGCGAAGAATCAAAATACCGCCAACGTTGGACTTGCCCGTCACCATCGTCCACAAGAAGCAGGCGTTCTATATACGCACATCCTTCCGGAGCTTCATACTTTGTAATAATATTTTCGATCCCGCGGGGTGCAATAACCTGATAGAATGAACCGTCTTCATAACCTAGATATGCAGACATCAATTGATTGTTTGAGTCGAGCATAATTTTCAAGGCTTTAAATTTGTTGCTATATGCAGCCTCTTTAATAGCGGAGGCTTCCATGCAAAGAGTTTCCCCGGCTACATTAGCGAGAGCAACAACAGGTTCAATAAAGGCATCAAGCTTTGCAGCGGTCTTATCTGTTATTTCCTCAAAATATTCCTCCGCTGATTCGATCGCGGCCTGATCAGACTGACTCTTTACAATGAAAAGAATTGTCCCAGTAGTTAAAAGGCACGTCCCGACAAGCAGACAACAAATGAGAGATGCAATCGACCATTTCCGCTCCATATCTCCCCCTTCTTTTCTACTTGCAGAAGACTTCACCAGAACATATCTTCCACCCTATCAAACCTAGCACTATAACAAATATAAAACAACGAGGAGCAAATAAAAAACCGTGCGTATTTTTATAACGCACGTTTTTTTTGAAGCTGCAAGCTGTACTAATTTTCTACTATTTCAAAGAGTTAATCCTATTTGTCAGCTTTCTAAATTCATTTTTCATTTCGATATTCTGAAACACAACCAGATCTGGAGTTTGCAATTCAGAAATGCGTTCCAGCATGGCATTGGCATCCTGCATAAGAGTAATCAGGCTGTGCGCCCCCTGAACAGTCTCAAAAGTATTCAGGGCCACCTCATACTCATGAGAAATTCCGGATTTAGCATCCGCAACACGTATTTTATTCCTACGCAGGTAGTCATCATACATCTTCGCTGTTCTAACTGTCAGTCCCTGAGCTGCGAGATTGGTCTTGTATATGGCCCTATATTTAACAGGTTCACTATTGATTTTTTCTACAGTCCTCTGAATCAACTCTTCCTGCTTTTTTACTATCTCAGCTATACGGACCAGATAAACATTTTCAATTTTCTGTTCATAGTTATCGTAAAGATTAAGTAAAATGCGCAGCAACAAGGTATGCATGCCATAGTAACGCTTGGCCATTTCAATATTTTCATTTGCTTCGGCCGTAAGCCGCTGCAATTCTGTAGTAATCAACTTAACATTATTAAAGACGGAAACGAGGCGTACGTCGTCATCACCGGTGACACTATAGACAAGTGTTTCCACCTGTTCCCGGTCAACCTTCATACCGATACCCTGCATCTCGGTAAGCAGCTGATCAATCAAGCCTTCTATACGTTTATCATTTTCTTCTTCACGTATCTCAAGATCACGAATCTCTGCTTCAATTGAATCAGCATCTTTTTTCCAAACTTCCCACTTCTTGACTTTCTTAGGTGCAGCAAGGCGCTCGGTCTTTAACTCAGCCACCTGTTCCCGGCAATACCGCGAGTCCTCCTGCAATTTCCGGATGGCAGACTTGGATTCCGACATTCCGGAAATCCCCAAAATCTCGATACATTCATCCAGCAAATCATTAATTTTATTGTCTACACTACCCTTGTCATCTTTCAGGGGATTCCATGAAGAATCCGGGACATTGGAGCGCAAATCCAACTCCGACACAGCATCAGAAAGCAAAGGATGAACCTCACCCCAGACATCCTCAAGCGAGGAAGCCGGGGCAGAAGAACCAAAACAGAACACCAACGCAATCAAACAACAAAATACTCTCACCAATCTCCACCTCTAAATACAAAGACTAAATTGTTCGAAGTATTAACATAACACCTTACAAAAGCAGGTGTCATGTATTAAATGCAAAACATAAACGCTTCGCTGCACGGCACCAAAACGACAACTTAACCTATTCATTTCAACATAATGTGAATTTTTTCCCATTTATAAACTGAAAATCATATAATACTATAATTTAAGCCTTCACGTCTGGACATATACTCAGCAGAGGCATATAAAACCCGCCGAAGGATAGTGGAATTTATCCACCTCACCATACTGATACCTGCGACACCGCCTCTGGACCATCGCCAGAAACAGGCCCTCCGGCAGTGCCCTACCCCCGGCTTCACGCTGAACGCAATTCCCGCGAGCCATCTCAACCACACCATAACTGCGGGATATGCCGGGACTACTTACTTCAGTATTTTTGTTTTACAGATCTAAGCGAATGGAGAGAAGCTATGCCCAAATCATTGGCAAAGACTTTTGTGAATACCTTTCTGGGTCATGCCCCGATGTGGTATAAACTGGCTATTCTGGCCTTCCTGGTTATCAACCCCATAATCATGGCCACCGTAGGACCCTTCGTAGCGGGCTGGGTTCTAATTGCGGAATTTATTTTCACCCTGACAATGGCTCTGAAATGCTACCCCCTTCCGGCGGGCGGCCTACTGGCAATGGAAGCAGTTCTCATCGGACTGACGACTCCTGAAACCATCTATCACGAAGCTCACCACAACTTTGAAGTTATCCTGCTGCTGATCTTCATGGTAGCTGGTATCTACTTCATGAAGGACTTTTTACAGTTTACCTTCACCCGTATTCTGGTCAACGTCCGCTCCAAGAAGCTGATCTCTCTATTGTTCTGCTTTGCCGGAGCCTTCCTTTCCGCATTCCTTGATGCACTGACCGTTACCGCCGTTATCATGGCTGTTGCGCTGGGTTTTTACAGTGTCTACCACAAGTATGTTTCCAGCGGCGCGGACAAAGGTTCTCACAGCCTTGATTCCGACCTGCACCTCAAAGAAAAGAACCGCGAAGAACTTAAAGAGTTCCGCGGCTTCCTGCGTAACCTGATGATGCACGGTGCTGTCGGTACCGCCCTCGGTGGCGTGTGCACACTTGTCGGTGAGCCCCAGAACCTGCTTATCGGTAGCGAAATGGGCTGGCACTTCATCCCATTTGCAGTAAACGTAGCGCCCGTAACAATGCCTGTTTTTGTTATCGGCCTTCTGACCTGTCTGCTGACAGAACAATTCAAAATCTGCGGCTACGGCTATAGTCTTCCCGGCAACATCCGCTCCTTCCTCTTTGAAGAAGCAATGCGTCAGGAAGAAAAGCAGGGACAGGCAGGCAAGGTTAAACTCATCATTCAGGCACTGATCGGTGTCTGGCTGATTCTTGCTCTGGCCTTCCACCTTGCTGCTGTTGGTATTGTCGGCCTCTCAATTATCGTACTTCTTACCGCCTTCACCGGTGTTATCGAAGAAAGCCGCATCGGACCCGCATTCGAAGAGGCTCTGCCCTTCACCGCACTCCTTGTTGTATTCTTCGCTGTAGTTGCTGTTATCCACTCTCAGGAGCTCTTCAAGCCTATTATCTCATACGTGCTTAGCATGCAGGGTCAGGCCCAGCTTATGGCCTATTACGTGGCAAACGGAGTACTCTCAGCAATCTCTGACAACGTATTCGTTGCTACCGTATACATATCCGAAACCAAAATGCATTTTGTCCACGTACTCGATGCGATTCCCGGTATCGGCATGAGCGGACAGGAACTGATGGCTAAGCTGACCGATCCCCACGCAGTACGCGCGGATGTCATCGCCACTCTGCCTCAGGCTGCAGGCGCACAGGTTCAGGCAGCTATGCACCAGTTCGACAAACTTGCTGTAGCAATCAACACCGGAACCAACATTCCTTCCGTTGCAACACCGAACGGACAGGCCGCGTTCCTCTTCCTGCTGACCAGCGCACTGGCACCTGTAATCAGGCTTTCCTACGGCAGAATGGTTCTGCTGGCACTGCCCTACACCATCACAATGTCCATCACCGGACTGCTGGCTGTAGACTGGTTCCTGTAGACCATACAAATATTAATTACCAACAAGAAGCGGGTAACCCGAATTATCGGGTTACCCGCTTTTCTTTTGTCTCCCTCTGGACATCAAAAAATAAAAACACTACCTTCTACATGAAAATCGGAATCAACTACAGATATAAAATTCATACTGGAGACTACTCATGGACACTACTCTTGAAATCATCGGTTATTTACGGTCAGACATTAAAGAACGCGAAAAAGCCCCTAAACAAGGCAGCGAGGGTGGAATTGAAGCTACAGTAGAAATAAACGAAAAATACAGTGAAGCACTGGAAGGATTGGAAGCAGGAGCTGAGATATTACTTTTCACATGGCTGCACAAAGCAGACAGGAGCTATCAAAAGGTTCATCCGCGTGGCGATGAATCACGTCCAAAACGGGGCGTATTCTCGACCCGTTCCCCGGACAGACCTAATCCTATCGGCCTTCATCCGGTGACCATCACCGCCATTAACGGCTGCAAAATAAAAGTCCGCCCTATGGAAGCCATAGACGGAACACCGCTGGTCGACATAAAAATAGGCCAACGCAAAAAATAGGACATACCCCCATCCCGGCAGCCGATAAATTCATCGATATGAATTTAATATAAAATAAATCTAATTTATTTTAAGGATGACCACCATCGCAGCAGCCATGAAATTCATTGAGATGAATTTTGTATAAAATAAATCAAATATATTTTAAGGATGACCACCATCCCACGGGGTCGGTTACAGAAGGACCGACCCCGCATGGGGTATTCCATCGATACAGGTATCGTGAAATCTCGGGTAGTTACTACCGGGGACGGTAAGTAATTCTGCCGCGAGTGAGATCGTAAGGAGAGAGCTCAACGGTAACTTTATCACCGGGCATAACTCTGATGCGGAATTTACGCATTTTGCCGGAGATGTGAGCCAGAACCTCATGACCATTTTCAAGCTCTACGCGAAACATAGCGTTAGGGAGAGCTTCTTCTACAATACCATTAACTGCAATGCCTTCTTCTTTAGCCAAAACTTTTCCTCGTATTATTAATAGTTATCATAAAAAAAGCCCGCATACGCAACTGCGACAGCGGGCTTATTTTTCGATTTTCCCGGATAGGGGAATATCAAGACTGTCTTTAGGTACAAAATGGTTTCGGTGAGAATTACGTATTCTCACCAGCCCAAAGGGGCTTTATACCAATTCGCAACAAATTACCAGCGTCTGGGACGTGGTTCGCGGGGACGAGCTTCGTTTACTTTCAGATTACGTCCGCCAAAGTCAGAACCATCAAGATTTTCAATAGCCTGAATAGCGCCTTCGTCTTCCATTTCAACAAAACCGAATCCGCGGGGGCGGCCAGTTTCACGGTCATTGATGAGTTTAACGGAAATTACTTCACCAAACTCTTCAAAAGCAGCCCTTACATCTTCCTCAGAGGAACTCCAAGGAAGATTACCCACGTAAATGTTCTTCGACATCTCAAAAAACTCCATAAAACGTTAAGACTTAAAACAACCCAGACAGCCGGTTCGAATCAAAATTCGTCACCACACTTTGCTACAGGCCAGAATTACGCCTCCAACCCATAAACCATTCAACTAAATACCCATACAGACAATCTACGATATTCGGCTGAAATCCGGTATCCTATGTAGCCCCATACCTCAGCAAGAATAAAAGAGCAATAGGCCTGCGTAAAAAAAGGTATATAAATTATACTTTTTTTCACGCAGGCCAGAAACTATCGAAAAGAGTAGCTGCTTACTTCTTGAGCCAGCTCATCATTTTACGGAGTTCGCCACCGACCTGTTCGATCTGGTGCTCCTTACCGATGCGGCGCATAGCAGAGAAGTGAGCCTTACCGGTCATGTTCTCAGCGATGAATTCACGTGCGAATTCACCCTGCTGGATTTCTTTGAGGATCTTCTTCATTTCTTCACGGCTCTTGTCGTTGATAACGCGGGGGCCGCGAGTAAGGTCACCGTACTCAGCAGTGTCGGAGATGGAATCACGCATTTTGGCGAGGCCACCTTCGTAAATGAGGTCGATGATCAGCTTGCACTCGTGCAGACACTCAAAGTATGCGATTTCAGGCTGGTAACCGGCTTCAACAAGAGTTTCGAACCCAGCTTTGATCAGCTCGGAAAGACCACCGCAGAGAACAGCCTGCTCACCGAAAAGGTCAGTTTCTGTTTCTTCGCGGAAGGTGGTCTGCAGAACGCCGGAGCGGGTTGCGCCGATACCTTTTGCGTAAGCAAGTGCGATATCAAAAGCTTTACCGGAGGCATCCTGATCGACTGCGATGATCGCAGGAACTGCTCCGCCTTCAGTGTAGGTGCGACGTACGAGATGGCCGGGGCCTTTAGGGGCAGCCATGATTACGTCAACATCTGCCGGGGGAGCAATCTGTTCGAAATGAATGTTGAAACCGTGACCGAAAGCAAGAACGTCGCCGGACTTGAGGTTGGGAGCGATGTCATTTTTGTAAACTTCAGCCTGAACCTGGTCGGGCAGAAGAATCATGATCAGATCAGCCTGAGCTGCAGCTTCAGCAGCGCTGACAGGTTCAAAACCGTGTTCCTTGGCAAGCTCGTAGTTGGCGCCACCGGGACGCTGACCTACAACAACTTTAACACCGGAATCACGAAGGTTCTGTGCGTGGGCGTGGCCCTGGCTACCGTAACCGATGATGGCAACTGTCTTATCTTTAAGCAGATTCAGATCAGCATCATTTTCATAATAAACTTTCATTGCTTTCTCCTGATTTTTCTCTTTAATTCGGACACGAAACTCGCGAATAGTTTCCCGGCGGCTCGCCTTGAAAAAAGCCAGCCGGAGGGCACTCCTGTGCCGAAATGTTGATGAAATTTTTTACCTAAACTTGCAGGGCGCGCTTCATAGCGACGGTACCTGTACGGGCGACTTCCTTGATACCGAATCTGGTCAATAGGTTGATCAGTGCTTCGATCTTGCCGTGGTCACCGGTGACTTCAATAGATAGTTCGTCCGGGCTCACATCAACAACCTTGCAGCGGAAAATATCCACAATACGCAGAATTTCAGCTCGTTTGTTGTCTTCGGCATTTACCTTGAGAATGACCATTTCACGCTCAACAGCCTTGTGTTCAACCATGTCCACAACTTTAATAACCGTAACCAGCTTGCGAAGCTGTTTAACGATTTGCTCAACGATGTGTTCATCGCCGATAGTTGTAATAGTCATGTGGGACACTCCCTCCTCAAGGGTGGGAGCTACGTTGAGGGATTCAATGTTGAATCCTCGCCCGCTGAACAGTCCTGCAACTCTGGAAAGAACCCCGGGCTCGTTTTCAACTGTCACGGATAAAGTATGTCTCATTACTTCCTCCTAAACGAGCAGCATGTCGGTTAATGAAGCACCGGCCGGGACCATGGGGTACACGTTCTCTTCCGGATCCACACGGACATCGATGATGGTCGGCTTTCCGTTGGAGAAAGCTTCCTTAAGCACCGGTTCGAGGTCTTTTTCTTCAGTAACCCTGTACCCAGCAGCTCCGTATGCTTCGGCAAGTTTAACGAAGTCCGGCTGGGCATCCATGCAGGTTTCACAGTAGTTGCGATTGTAAAAAAGCTCCTGCCACTGGCGGACCATTCCGAGATAGCCGTTATTCAAAATAACAATTTTTACGGGAAGGTTGTTGCAGACAGCAGTCATCATTTCCTGAATATTCATCTGAATAGAACCGTCACCGGCAATATTCACCACAAGTTTGTCGGGGAAGGCCATCTGAGCGCCGATAGCTGCGGGAAAACCGAAGCCCATGGTACCGAGACCACCTGATGAAAGGAAAGATTTGGAGCGTTTAAACTTATAGAACTGGGCAGCCCACATCTGGTTCTGGCCTACTTCAGTAGCGACAATGGCTTCGCCTTTACTGATTTCGTAGACTTTCTCCACAACTCGTTGGGGCTTAATGAATTCGGTGTCGCCCTTTTTATATCGCAGGGGATGAGTTTCTGACCATTCCTGAACCTGCCTGACCCATACAGCGTGGGCAACTTCCCAGTCCACGGAATCAAGGTTCGGTTCCATTTCACTCTTTAATGCAGACAGTGCGCTTTTGCAGTCAGCGACCAGAGGCACGTGTACGGCTACGTTCTTCTGAATTGAGGTGGGGTCAATATCGATGTGAACAAGAGTGGCTTTGGGGGCAAAAGTGCTAACCTTACCGGTAACACGGTCATCGAACCTCGCCCCGATTGCCAGGACGAGGTCCGCGTTATTTATTGCCATGTTTGCGGCGTAGGTGCCGTGCATTCCCAACATCCCCAGCCAAAGGGGATCTTCTCCGGGAAAGGCGCCCAGCCCCATAAGGGTAGCGGTCACCGGAATGTTCAGGCTCTGAGCGAGCCATGTCAATTCATCCTCAGCTCCAGAGCTGATAACCCCTCCGCCTGCATAAATCAAGGGCCTTTCTGCACCTTCGATCAATTTTGCGACTTTTTTAATCTGCCGCGCATGCGGTTTCAGATTGGGGTTGTAGCTCCGCAGCGACACATCTTCAGGCCATTCGAACTCGAATTTCTGCTGCATAATATCCTTTGGCAGGTCAACCAGAACCGGGCCGGGACGTCCTGTACGGGCCAGATAAAAGGCCTGTCGTACAGTATAGGCAAGGTCCTTAATGTCCTTAACCAAATAATTATGCTTTGTGCAGGGTCGGGTGATTCCTACGATATCCACTTCCTGAAACGCATCGTTTCCGATCAGCGGTGTGGGAACCTGTCCGGTGAAAATAACCACCGGAATTGAATCCATATACGCCGTTGCTATGCCGGTAACAGTGTTGGTCGCTCCGGGACCTGATGTCACGAGGCAGACTCCTACATCGCCGGTGGCGCGTGCATAGCCGTCCGCAGCATGGATTGCACCCTGTTCGTGCCTTACAAGTATGTGCTTAAACGGATAATTGGGCAATTCGTCGTATATATCAATTACGGCTCCTCCAGGGAATCCGAATACGACGTCCACACCCTCCTTTTTCAGACATTCAAGAAATATCTGAGCTCCGGTGAGCTCCATGGCTACCCTCCCTTATTTATGCTTGTCGAGCAAAGCTTGCAGCTTTGTCTTTCCAGCGAGTTTTTTCTTTTTGAGTTCTTTGACCTCCTGAGTTTCAGTGTCACTCAGGTAGGACTTAGCTTCCATTTTATCGATGAGTTTCTTGAATTCGTTGTGCTGATTCCATAGAGCGTTAATTTCGCTATCCTGGCCCACTAGCTGCTCGATCAGTTCAATTTCTCTCTGTTCCATTTGAAACTCCTTTTTGCAATGGTTTGCAACTCAGGCGCTGGCAGGGATTATCCCATCCCAGCGCGGTTCAACATCGGACTCCACCAGTAAAACCTTTTTACGGTTGGAATGCCCTGATGCAATGGAAATATTTCGCTTTTTAAGACCCAGACGGGTCGCGACAAATGCGGCAAGAGCCTTGTTGGCTTTGTTATCAACAGCGGGCGCGTTTATCCGCACACGCACGCTGTCCTGATACTCCCCGGTGATACCTTCGTTCTTGGCGCCGGGTTGCACCCACACAGAGACCCTCCACGAACCGTGTCCGCAGGGCCTGATGTAAGATGGGAGTTCAGCTATAACTTCGCTCACTTGGCCTTCTTGAAGAATTTAAGTTTGGATTCGATGGCTTCGACTTTCTCAACTTCGGGATCACCTATCTCCAAAGTTTTGAGATGGGACTCAAGGAGAGCTTTCAACTCAACCTCAAAACGGGTTCTCTGCCGTTTCAGCTCATTGATGTCCTCGTGAATCTGGGCAAGCCTGTTATGCGCCTGCTGCAAAATCACCTCTGCCCTGGAATGGGCTTCATTGATGATGACTTCGGCTTCTTTCCTTGCGGTAGCCTTAAGGTCATCCACCATCTTCTGGGTGGTCATCAAGGTATCGCGCAGTGTTTCTTCACGCTGGCGAAACTCAGTGATAGTGCTCTCACGACGGGAAACCATCTTCTGGAGCTGCTTTTTCTCATCGGCAGAAGTCCCCAGAACCTCCGCGAGTTCAACCATGAGCTGGTCAACTTCACTCTTGGAGTATCCGAATAGTGACTTCGAGAATTTTTTATTAAGTAAGTCTATTTTTGAAAGACTCATGCCCACCTCCGGCATCTACATACCATAAGCGAGTCTGGTGAGGTTACCCACCAGCGCAATGTCGAGCATCTGGATAGCCAGAAGCACAACAATGGGTGAAAGGTCAAATCCACCAATATTTACAAAGGGAAGATACTGCCTAACCTTGGCAAAGACAGGCTCAGTCACGCTACGCAAAAATCTGACAATGGGATTGTAGGGATCAGGATTGACCCAAGTAATCAGGGCGGAAATGATAACCACCCACATATAGAGATTAAGTACGAGCGAAAGGACCTTCGCCACGGCAAGAATCACGTAATCCATTTAACATACTCCTAACGGGCTGGATCAGAAGCGGCGGCTTCCGATCTTGACTATAAATTGGCACAGCAGGATTCAAGAATCAACTGTTTTTCCAAATTTAACTAAATTCTATTAAATATAAGAACATGGGTCACAAAGAGGACACAGGAAAATCAAGACCTGAAAGCCCCCTCTGCTCTTTCATACTGATTTAAATAAACTTTAGCTGACCACAACCGCAACTGGACCAGACATCGTTCCGGGCCTTTTCCAGCAGGTTGCAAAGAGTCCAATAGCTATCCACATGCAAACGGGCATTAAGGGTCGGACTGCGGTAAGCCCAAAACTCAACCCCTGCACGCTCGGCACAGCTCTCATCCACCCATGTGTCACCAATATAGACGACCTCTTCGGGCTTCATTTTCCATTTATCTAAAATGTAATGAACGCCCTCCGGATGGGGCTTGGTATTAGGCAGGGTCTGCGAAGTAACCATTGGCGCAAAGAACCCCTCAATATCAAACATTTGTAAAACCAGCGGGAGAGTATCAGTACGGTTGGTATTGATACCCATACGGATATTATTAGTTCTCAGCCACTCAAGTAGACGGGTCAGCCCTTCTTCCACTTCAATGTAATTAATCCCTTCCTTAAGTGAGGGGTCTTTACTGAAGGCAAAGGCTTCATCATGGAATTCTTCAGGCAGGATATGCTTAAGGGCAGCAGCATGAGTCAATGCATGGACGGCTTTTTCTTCTTCTGCATCCATTAGATCAAGTCCAAACTTTTCCTTGAACTTGTTGTAGTACCACTTATTGGATTCAAAGGAATTGATCAAGACCCCATCGCAGTCAAAAATCACACCTTTGATTTCTTTAACCACGTCAGGAGGCGTTACCGCGCTGATATGTATTGATTCCATAGGATTTCTCCCTAAACTTCTTTCACTTTAAGGACTACAGTAAATTCCCGGTCAAGCCACGGCTTGTCTTCGGGCAATCCGGAAAGGTCCAGTAATTTCCACGCCTTTTCGCGGAGCACCAGAGCTTTCTCCTCCAACAGTCCTTCCTTTTCATAAAATTCAATATCGCGATCCTTCCAAAGAGAGACAGCATCTACATCACTGGTAACCAGAACAGAATTTTCAGGCAGAAGCAACGCAAAGCCTTCCAGCACCTTCTTCCACGGCAGTTGAACATCACCGCCGCCCAGTCCGGGCAGATTGGCCATAAGACCGCCAAGAGCCATAGCCTTGCGGTCATCTTCGTTATCTACGTCCAGACCGAGGCTTTCGCCAAATCCGGCCCACTTCTCATTTAAATTTTGTTCAAGAGAGCCAAGTTCGATATTCTTTTCTTCATAGGCGTAACAAAGAGCCAAAACCACCTGATTCTGAATACGTGCTTCTTCATCGCTCTTATCTTCAACATCAGGAGAAATACGGGCAGTCAATTCATTCTGGATGGCGCTGGTTCTTTCACCGAACTGGTCTTTGTCGTTGGACTGCGGGTTGGCGATGAATTTGAACATATCGCCGAGGCTTTCGCCGTAGCTGATGAAATCATCAACCATGCGGCGGCAGGTCTTAGGTTCTACAGGCAGATCTTCCGGCCGGTAGGCAGGCACATCCCCGGTTTCATCACGGTTAATGCCCGGATCAAAGATCAAAGCACCCTCAACCTTTTCCTCCACCAACTCTTCATGCATTTGCGGAAAATATATAAGCACGGCAGAACTCCTTTTTAGACCCAATTATTCTCTGAAAATTATTCTTTACGCGGTTTGAAACGGCTGCACACACCTTCGCACTCAGGCTGTTCAAAAAGGCAAACTTCTTCGTACAGCGCTGCACAGAAGGGAAAACCCTCTTCATCACGCGGAACCATCTTGCGACACACCACTGTGGATTTCAAGTGTTCTTCTATTCTTTGTTCCCAAAGATCACGGAAAGCCTGCTCATCCAAATGGAAATTATCGGCCTGTAGAAGAAGTTTGTCATACTCCCCTTCTAAATCCTTAAGAACCCGGCAACGCCATTCTCGGTTATATCCGGGATTAAGCATCTCTTCGTAGAGACACCTTCCATTCTGATAGAACCGACACATGCGGCCCGGCATTTTAGTTACCTTAGCCAAAAAACATCCCTCCGGGACAACACGGCCAGCGGCCTGAAACTGTTAAACATTCAAAGTTTGAAGTATGTACGCATCGCTGCTTTGTAAAGATTAAAAATATAAATTTTTCCGTGTCGTTCCGAGATAAGAAGACATTCTTGACCAAAGAGCGAGGCACGTGTAAAAGTTCACTACCGTCTAGCATTGGAGGAAAAAAATGTTCGGTTTAGGAATCACAGAAATTCTTTTAATTTTGGGTATTATCATCCTGATTTTCGGAGCTAAAAAACTTCCCGAAGTGGGTAGCGGTCTTGGCCGTGCAATTCAGAATTTTAAAAAGGCAAGCAGCGAATCTGAAGAAATTGACGTAACCCCGTCAAAAGATAAGAACAAAGACGCTTAGTCTTTGCTGCCAGCTTGATTATTTTTGCAGGTCTTGCCTGCGACACCCCGGTTTGTCCTGCAAGCCGGGGTTTTATTTTGCCCCGTTTTCAACAGCCTCAGCAAACATGCCCAACCCGCGCCGGAGATATATTGCCCCGGAGAAAAAAGTAAAAACAGCAGTTACAATCTCTACTTCCGGATGCAGAAACCCTACGTCCAATCCAAACGCAAGTCCGGTCAGGACAGAAAAAACAACCAAGAGCTGAAGTGCGGTGGTAATCTTGCTGGACCAAAGAGGCTTAATTTTCTTTTCTACTTCCACTCCATAAAATTTCAGCAGAAAAAGTCCTCCTACTATGATCAGATCGCGGGATACAGCAAGGACGGTCAGCCAGACAGGAATGAATTCTTGCGCGGAAAGACAGATAAAAGAAGTTACAAGCAGAATTTTGTCCGCAAGGGGATCAATCATGGCCCCGAATTCGGTGCGCTGTTTCATGACCCGAGCCAGAAAACCGTCCAAACCATCCGAAATCCCGGCAACCATAAACAGCAGCCAAGCAGCCAGAAAATTGCCGTCAAGGTAAGTAATAACAAACCCCGGGGTAAGCAATATCCTGAAAATAGTGATCAGATTGGGTATGGTCCAGATTTTCCGGCTCTGCACGATCCTTCCTTTTTATTTTGCCTCCTCAAGCCCCTCCAGACTGAAAGTAAGCCCGCGGGGAGGCAGGTAGTCGTTTAAATATCCACGCAACACCCACTGGTCGGAAACTTCAAGGGACCAGCTTGCAGAAACTGCGGTAGGCTGCATTTCAACATCAAGCAACTCAACTTCCTGTACTGCGGAATCCCAAGACTTAAGCTTGCGTCCGAATTCTCGCACACCTTCGGGGTTAAACCAGCCGTTTACGACCAGAACAGCCTTAGGATTCATGAGCGCTTCAATATTTTCAGAACCAAAATATTTGCCCCAGAGTTCACGCCAGACCCGTTCCATGCTGCTTCCGGAAGCAAACCATGTCCCGTGGGATGACTTTAGATCACCGGTCCAACGCTTTTTGGAAGCATGACGCACAGAAAGGACTACAGCAGTTCCGTTACTATCGGCAGCTGTAACATTGCTGAGTCCGTAAAGAGCAATCAACTCATTGATCTTATCATTCTGCTCCAACTGCTGATCTTCGTTGAGATTATATTTTCCATTGGAAACATCAATCTGAACAGGAACTGCGGAAACTGAAAAGAGCCCCATTTTTTTCATTGCAGCACGCAATGCCTTACGGTTCACGCTAACATCAATAGCAACAGAAACTCCGTCTTCAGCCATTTTGACGTTCATGTCTTTATAGCCTTTAATATACTCTTCATAATAGCTGCCGAAAGCCTTCTTAACCGCCTCTGTTCTTTCTGCGGACAAAGTACCGGGAAGCATGCGTGATGCTTCGGCAAATAGGGCTTGAGCAAAAGCTTCTGTGACAGCTTCCTGACGCATAGTCCGCTGAGAAACTTCCTTTTCAGGATCGACAGGCTTAAAAATCTGAACCTTAACGGCATGGGCAGGCAGAGCAGAAAAAAGCAGCACCGCTACGCAGGCTGTCAAAACAAACGGCTTTATCTTATCTGAAAAATTCAACTTATAGCTCCGGTAAATTTATCGCTGTTGATTATGATCGGTAGGATTTGCATCAAGAGACTCTTCCTGAATCTCACTATCGTCATTCACCGCATCAATATCCTGAGACTGCTCTTCATCTAGAGAATCCGCAGATTCACCATTGTTTGCAGCCCCGGCTGCCTTATCCACAAGGATAACTACTGAACAATTCTCGCTCACAATCTTACGTTTAAGAACAGCTCTAACCTTAGTGGCATCTTCAAGAGAAAGAATAAAATTACTGCGGGAAGTTCCGTGGGTATTGACTGCCTTGACCTTCAACGGAAAGTTTCCAACCCGTGAACGCAAATTCTCAGACTTATCATCAGTCATGTAGGTTACAAGTCCACGCTTAAGAACAGACTCCCTGCTGACCGCAAAAGGACCGTACACTCCCACTCCCCGACCATCATAGATAAGAGGGAGGAGCACCGGTTTGTAGTTAAGTCCACGGGCATCAATCAAAACACCGCTGTATATTGAACTGTCGATGTAACCGTTTTCCTCGCTTTCCAAAGCCTGAAGTTCGGTACCGGTCTCACCGCGTTCACCGGAAATGGTCGGCGGAATACCGGTCTGAAAAGAAAGCGTAGGTGGAATGATGATGGATGAAAGCCCGTTACGCAGGTTAAGGGAAGAAGTAACAGCTACGGTTCCATTTCCATCCACGGCAGTATTTAGTAATGAATTCTGCACATAACCGCGCAGGGAATTCAATGACTTAATATCATCCTTTATGAGAGAAGAAACATTGCGTCGGCTGTCCAGCGGCAAAGAAAGAACCATATCTAAAAGTTTCTTGCGGGACTCAACACCACCCTGCCGTACAGCAAGAGCCTTGCTGCGTGCAGGGTCAATGCTGCCCGGCAACAGCTTGATAGACGAAGAAGCGGAAAGAAATCCATTTCCCCAGTTAATAAGGGTCCCATCGGACTTCTCAATCAATCCGCCATAGCCGTTGCCGTTCCCTGCAGCTTGTTCCTGAGCGGACACGGAAGAAACTGCAAACATCAGGATAAGTAAAACGAAAAATATATATTTTTTCATATGCGTTCCAAATTAGCTTAATTATCTGTTCTGGGATTACTTACCCTTCCCGGACTCAATCCGCAAGCCACTGCCCTACAAATGTAACAGCCTTGTCATACTCATGGGGTGCGAACCAGTGAATATCCTTCTCGCGCTTGAACCAGGTCAGCTGACGCTTGGCATAGGCGCGGGTATTCTTGGCCCATAGCCGGATGGTCTCATCCAGATCTATTTCACCCTTGATGTAACGCATCAGTTCAATACAACCGATCCCCGTCCAGCCGGGTGCATTCTCGTCAGGACAATTTTCCCAAGCCTTACGCGCTTCTTCAACTGCCCCGGCCTCAAGCATCTTTTCAATGCGCAGCTTAAGCAGCGGGGTCAGCTCATCAAGATCAACCTTAATGCCGATCTTCAAAAAATTATACGGTGAAGGCGGAACCTCACGATTATGCCACCAACTAAAGGGTTTGCCTGTAGCCTCATAAACCTCAAGAGCGCGGGCATTACGCTGACGGTTGTTGGGATGGGTACGCTTGCAGTATTCCGGGTCCACCTTCTCCAGCTCGGCATAAAGCGCCGGACCGCCCTCTTCTTCCGACCGCTTGCGGATGCGCTCCCGAATCTCATCCGGGATGTCGGGGATAGGCGCAAGACCGGAAATCAAACTTTGCAGGTACATGCCTGTTCCACCAACCAATACCGGAAGTTCTCCAGCTTCGGCAGCATCAATACGCTCCTTGGCAAGATCAACAAAACCGGATGCATTAATGGTCTCAGTAGTCGGCAGAAATCCGTAAAGTTCGTGCGGACAAACAGCCCTCTCTTCGGGACTGGGCTGAGCGGTAATTACCGGGAAATCCGTATAAACCTGCCGGGAATCAAAATTGATTACCCGCACCGGAAATTTCCGGGCCATACCGAGAGAAGTGGCTGTCTTCCCGGCCCCGGTGGGACCGAGAATACATACAACTGGTCTGCGCTTTTCCATCATCTATTTTCCGGGAACAAGCCTTTCGATTACTTCATCGTAGATCTGACGCGGCACAAGACCTTTGATATCCCCGCCATTCACAGCCACATCCTTGATGATTGAAGAGCTGAGATACATCCACTTGTAGTCGGTCATCAAGAAGACTGTCTGGATATCGTTATCCAGACGGCGGTTCATGAGTGCCATCTGAAACTCGTACTCAAAGTCGGAAACCGCACGCAATCCACGCATGATCACATTGGCCGGGCTTTGCTCCACATAATGAACCAGCAAACCGTCAAATGAATCGACTTCCACCTGCGGGTGGTGTTCGAAAATGCGTTTTGCCATGTCCACCCGCTCCTCAAGAGAAAACTTTGTGTTCTTGGAGGTGCTTCCCGCTACAGCGACGATGACTTTATGAAATGTCTTGATCCCGCGCATGACCAATGAAAAATGCCCACGGGTGAAGGGATCAAAAGTTCCGGGGAATACTGCTGTTACTGGCTTTACTTCTGCCATAATAAAATCCTTGTTTGACCGTAGAGTTTGTTTACCAGCAAATCAAGGCGCTCCACATGTTCCGATTCAGGTGGCTCGACTTTATCCTCGACTTCCGCCAGCACAAACCCGTCCTCGGAAAGCCAGCCGTTCTCAAGAGCCGCATCTAAGGCCTTGGGCAACAGGTCATATCCGTAAGGAGGGTCGATAAAAATAAGATCATAAGGTTTATCCGGAGCTTTTCCGAGTACTTTGAACAGATCGGTCTTGAAGACCTTATACTCCTTGGGTGAAGCTCCCAAATCCTTAAGATTGGTACTAATCAGGTTCGCGGCACGTCCGTTTTTCTCTACAAATAGAGCGAACTCCGCACCACGGCTCAAAGCCTCAATGGCAAGGCTGCCGCTCCCGGCGAACATATCTGCAACACGCAGGCCGTCCCATTCCACCCCCCTTGATTCGAGCATGGAAAAAATAGCCTGCCGAACCTTGGAAGTTGCCGGACGGTATCCGGGACCGCTGGCGGTTTTGATTACCCGCCCGCCGTATTTGCCGCTTATCAGTCTCATATCTACAATTCCGAAATAAGTTCCACAACCTGACGGTTGATTTCAAGCAGCCTGTCCCGCAGCTCGGTCTGGCTGAGGAAGGACTGGGCCTGTACTTTATCAAGTCTGTTTCTGAATTCAGTAAAAAGCTTTTCAGAATCCTTGAGCAGAAAATCCCAGTCGATTTCCGGCTTGGCTGGCTTGCCCTTGACTACGGGCTGCATTTCTCCGCCGGGCACAAGCATGAGTTCTTCCCGGTAGTCAGCAATATGCACTTTGTAACCGAGTTCCTGCTTGATAAGCCCTGCCAACACCTTCTGGCCTTTCGGCTCGCCGTGGGTCAATATGACTTTCATGGCCGGACTGTCAAAGTGTTTCAGCCAATCAATCATCTCATCCTGCCCGGCGTGACCGGAAAAACCGTTAATAGTGAAGATTTTCGCCTCCACAGCCAGTTTTTCGCCGAAAATAGTAATACTGTCAGCGCCGTTGACCAGTTTACGGCCCGGAGTACCCACACCCTGATAACCTACAAATACCACACTGGAATCTTTTCGCCAGATATTATGACGTAAGTGATGCTTGATACGCCCTGCGTTGGCCATACCACTTGCAGAAATAATGATGGCCGGACCTTCAGTGTTGTTGATGGCCTGCGACTCTTCAGTGGTCAGGGTAAATTTAAGGTTAGGTAAAGAAAGAGGATCATCCCCGTTATGCATCAACTCTTTAGTATCAAGATCAAAAAATTCCGGGTGGTTTCTGAAAATTTCAGTAGCTCTGATAGCAAGAGGGCTGTCCAGATAAACAGGCATGTCAGCCGGAAGCTTGCCGTCTTTATAGAGCAGGTGCAAAGTATAGATAAGCTGCTGGGAACGTTCGACCGCGAAAGCCGGGATAACCACCTTACCGCCGCGTTCGTAACTCCATTTAATGGCTTCGGCCAATTCATTGAGGCTATTGGAAGAATCCTTGTGATTACGATCCCCGTAGGTTGACTCCATGAGCAGATAATCAGCCTTTTCGATGATACTGGGGTTGCGGACAATCAGCTGGTCTTTGTGTCCAAGGTCTCCGGAAAAAACAACCTTGGTAGTCTCTCCGCCTTCCTTGATCCACAACTCAATGAATGCTGAACCGAGAATGTGCCCTGCATCCTTGAAGTTTACAGTCACATCTTCCGAAGGATCGAAGCTCGCTCCATACTGCACAGTACGCATGAGAGGCACAGTCTTCAGCGCATCATCCTGCTGATAAATGGGAGAAATGGGCGACATGCCTTTGCGTAATCTTTTACGGTTGGCCCACTCAGTTTCCATTTCCTGAATGTAAGCACTGTCCAGCAGCATAATATCAAGCAGGTCACGGGTAGGGGTGGTCATGTAGATAGGACCTTTAAACCCGGCTCTCACCGCAGCAGGAAGCAGACCGGTATGGTCGATATGGGCATGGGTGATCAGGATAAAATCAAGATTTTTGGGGTCGTATTCCGCAATACCCCGGTTACGTTTTTCTATCTCGGCGTTACCCTGATGAAGACCGCAGTCCACAGCAAATCTGGTATTTTCTGTCTCAATTATATAACAGGAACCGGTAACAGTTTTAGCAGCCCCCATAAAAGTAATCTTCATGTATCCTCCCGAATCTAAACTTGAATCTATTACGACTATGCTAGTTTTTCTTTTTTTGATAATTCGAATGCACTGTTACATGCACCATTAATCAGATTCAGGCAACAGCGGAGCAATTAGAAAATGCAGCAGCACGATCAGAAAAAAGCATACATCTACGGGCTTTCAGCCGTACTCATATGGTCCACGGTGGCCTCGGCATTCAAAATTGCCCTAGGCTACATGGACCCGCTGCAACTACTCTTCTATGCGGTTATATTCTCCACCTTATCCCTCTTCTTGATTTTGAAGATACAGAATAAAACCGAACAGATAAAGCGCATGAGCACAAAAGATTTACTCAAGAACGGCCTACCCGGACTGCTCAATCCATTTCTATATTATATAGTACTATTCAAGGCCTACGACCTGCTCCCCGCACAGGAAGCCCAGCCGCTCAATTACACTTGGGCGATCACTCTTTCACTGCTTTCCATTCCCTTGCTGGGTCAGAAAATGACCATGCGGGAACTGCTGGCTATCCTGACCAGCTACATGGGAGTTGTAATAATCTCCACCCACGGAAACCTGCTCAACATCCAGTTCAGCAATGGATTCGGAGTATTTCTGGCTTTATTCAGCACCATACTCTGGTCACTATACTGGATCATGAATACAAAGAGTAAATCCGACCCGCTGGTGGGATTGTTCTTGAATTTCTGCTTCGGGCTGCCGCTGGTAGCAGTAGCCATGTTGATTTTTTCCGGACCGCCGCCGTTCAATGCTCCGGCAATTCTTTCTGCGGCCTATGTAGGATTTTTTGAAATGGGGATAACTTTTGCGCTCTGGCTAAATGCTATGAAGCTGACTGAAAAGGCATCGCGAGTCAGCAACTTGATTTTCCTGTCACCATTCCTTTCGCTTATCCTGATCCACTTTATTCTTGGTGAGGAAATCCTGCATTCAACGCTTGTGGGACTTTTATTTATTGTGGGCGGGAATTTGATTCAGCAGTTGGGAAGAAAGAATTAAGCTTTAAAAATACAAAAGGACCGGGCTGGAGGTGTCCCGGTCCTTTTTGTATTTAAAGGAGTGATGATGAGGAATGAAGACTATATGTATATTCGGGCACTTGTTGAAGAAAGTGCAGGGGAACAAATTCTTCGCCCGTCTTGTATTTCTATTTAGCATCTAGCGTGCCAAAAACAATATTCTTTTATTTACAGACACTTAGAAGGATTGGCATTTTTTACCATCCCATCCTGCACATTCTTTTGCACAACTTTTTTGCACATATGTGCAATGCACAACTTCACAAACTGCACATCCATTCAGTCTTTAGTTCAATGTTAAGTTTAAGAATTGACGACAGAACGGTTAAAACAGCGCAACCCACTGTACATAACTGTTTTTTCGTATTATCTTATTACTAGTGGTAAACGAAGAAACATTGAATTGAAACTCAATATACCAAAGACACCACTTAGAAGATAAGGAGTAAATTATGCATACACGCCTATCAGATGTGTACCTAAACCATGAAATCAATGAAAAAATCGAAGAAGCCTGCCAGAATCTGGGAATCAGCAAGAGCATGTTTTTAAATGTGCTGCTGCAGGAACTGTTCAGCAAGGCCGGCCCTGAAGATCTATTCTACAACCGCGTGAAGCTCTGCAACGACAACGACATCGCCCCAAAAACACCAGAGCAGATTTCACAGTAAACCGGATAGCGCAAGCCGCAGAAACAAATCGCAAACAAACAGCGGCAATCAGAACAATAACGGCGCAAAAATCAGGAACTGACAAACAAACTGACCTGAATTTTTGCGCCCATGTTTCTTCATCAATCCCACCACAGGGAATTTACCACGCAGCATATTAATGCTGCTTTTTTTGTGCCTCACTATTCCTACGCCGAATTCAATCTATCTTATTATGCTCTCCATGACATATGTCGCATTTGACAATAATTCCCCTACAAAATATACGGCTATTCCAATTTCCTTATAATTTTAATTATCCTAAACTGGAGAAAAAAATGCGTTCAATATCTTTAGGAGTGATTCTGGTTATGCTTTCACTGGTATCCGCTGTTCCGGGTTTTGCAGCCGAAAAGCTCAGCGGTGATGTAATCATGTTTCATGCCGGCAGCCTTTCCGTTCCCCTTGCAAAGATGGAAAAGGAATTTGAAGCCATGCATCCCGGCGTTGACATCAAACGCGAAGCCGGTGGTTCCACCAAAATGGCACGTATGATCTCTGAAGTAGGCAAACCCGCTGATATCATGGCTTCCGCGGACTACGTGGTCATCGACAAGAACCTGATCCCCAAGTTCGCAGACTTCAACATCCGCTTTGCAACCAACCAGCTTGTTCTCTGCTACACTGACCAGTCCAAATACGCATCTGAGATCAATTCCGACAACTGGTATGAAATCATCCAGAAGCCCGGCGTTGTCTGGGGTCACTCAGATCCCAACCTTGATCCCTGCGGCTACCGTAGCGTGATGGTTATGCAACTGGCTGAAAAATTTTACGGTAAAGAAGGCCTTTTCGATAAACTCATCAAGCAGCGTAAGAAAGAATGGGTCCGCCCCAAATCAGTTGAACTGATCTCCCTGCTCAAAACCGGAAACATGGACTACGCTTGGGAATACCTCTCCGTAGCAGTGCAGCACGGCCTGAAGTACATTACCCTCGATAAGCACATCAACCTTTCCGATTACAAATACAACAACTTCTACAAGCAGGCGAAAGTGACTGTAAGCGGCAAGAAGCCCGGAAGCACCATTGACCGTGTTGGTAAATCCATCACTTACGGTATCACTCAGCTTAAGGATGCTCCCAACAAGGCTGCAGCCACTGCTTTCATGGCTTACATGCTTTCCCCTGAAGGCGGCCTGAAAATCCTGAAAGAAATGGGCCAGCCTCCTTTTGTTCCAGCCATTGTTCCTGATGAAACCATGATCAAGAACATGCCCGTCGAACTGCATAAGCTTGTAAAAGTAAATAAATAATCCGACCCAAAAGGAAAGCCGGGACAGCCCCGGCTTTCCTAATTCCCGCCCATGAGAAAATTCCACAAGACTTCAGTCAGCTCAATTGTGTCCACCATTCTGGTTCTCGGCTTCATTCTGGTTCCTCTGAGCCAGTTGATCTTAGGCTCAAGCGTAAATGAACTGCTTGAAACCATCATGGACCCTGATGTTCGTGCAGCCATCAGCCGAAGCATGCTTTGTTCCGGCATGGCGGCACTCATATCTTTTGCTATCGGCACCCCTTTCGCTTTTATGCTGGCCCGCAAGGATTTCAAAGGCAAAGCACTGGTGGAATCCATCATCGACATGCCGATTATGATCCCGCACCCAGTTATAGGTATTGCACTACTATCCATTGCCGGACGAAATCACTGGATAGGACAAATGCTTCTTGATGCCGGAATCCGTATCATGGGCACAAATACGGGTATTGTGGCTGTGCTGGTCTTTGTAGGGTTACCTTTTTATCTCAATGCCGCACGGGATGGATTTGAGGCCGTTCCCGAAAGACTGGAAAAAGCCGCCCGGACCTTGGGGGCTTCACCTACCCAGACATTTCTGCGGGTTACATTGCCGCTGGCTTGGCGCTCATTGCTGACCGGAATGATCATGTGCATGGCCCGTGCACTCAGTGAATTCGGCGCAGTTGTTATCGTAGCCTATCATCCCATGATAGCCCCCGTGTTGATGTACGAACGTTTCACTGCCTATGGTCTTTCATATTCACGTCCTGTGGCTATCTGGCTGATTTTTCTTTCACTGGTGCTCTTTGCGGCACTGCGAATTCTTTCACGCGGACTTGGGAGCAGGGATTCATGATTAAAATTGAAAAATTGAACGTTAAACTGCCCAAATTTTCCCTTCAGGACATCAGCCTGCACATCCCGGAAGGAGATTTCTTCACCCTGCTCGGCCCTACGGGTTCCGGCAAATCAATGCTGCTGGAGACAATCGCCGGACTGGTGCCCGTATCATCCGGTTCCATAAAAATTTCAGGTAGTGAAATTGCCCACCTCCCCCCGGAAAAGCGGGGGCTGTCTATTGTTTATCAGGACTATGCCCTTTTCCCGCACCTGAGTGTGCTGGAAAACATAACCTTCGGCGCAAAATATAAAGGCATCAGCGAAGACAGCGCTGTGCGCAAAGCCGAAGAACTTGCGGAAAAGTTGAATATTTCACACCTGCTGACCCGTACACCGCTTCATTTGTCCGGTGGTGAACGCCAACGCGCCGCCATAGCCCGCGCCCTGCTGGTGGACCCGGCAGTGCTGTTACTTGATGAGCCTCTTTCCGCTTTGGACCCGGCTTTCCGGCAGGAAGTTCAAGACCTGCTCAAAGATCTTCATCGAGAAACCGGAATCACCTTCGTCATGGTCACCCACGATTTTGACGAAGCACTCTATCTTTCTACCAATGGAGCTATCATCAAGAATGGCAAACTCGTCCGCAAAGGTAAGATAAGAGATATTTTCAATTCTCCGGGCTCCGAGTTCGTGGCAGGCTTTGTAGGCATATCCAACATATACCCCTGCACGCCCATGACTGATTACGTAAAGCTTAGCGATCTGAACCTCACTTACACCAAGGAAAGGGCCGGCTCGGAAACAAGGTTGGCTTTTCGTCCTGAAGAAGTGCTTCTGGGAAGTGAGATTGGAGAAAACAACGGGCAGAACAGCTTTTACGCCACAATTAAAGGCATAACCGCCGGGGGATTTCACGCGCGTGTCACCCTTGATTATGACGGCATGGAAATCTACGCCCTTGTTCCGCGGAAAATGATTGGAAATGGCGAATTGGAACCGGGGCTGCCCATCAAAGTAGCTGTCCCGGAGCAAAGCCTGCACCTGTTTTAATTACGAGATCGCAAGCCTGCGGACAACAACCTTATGTTATTGGTATTAAGTAGCAAATACGAGATCAAAAGGGCCGCAACAGACAACTCTCTATTCACGCCATAGCTATGGAAAACAAGGTAAACACCGACGATAAACAACTGTAAAAAGACAAAGAATTTTTGTTTGCTGTCCAGCCAACGGATTCCGAAATACTTACGGCATTGAAAATAGCGAAGCAGGCTAATCAGTACATTGGAAAAGCAGAAAGCCAGACCTGCACCGCTTACCCCCAGACTGTTGTAAAGAAGCAGGCAGAGTCCCGCATTGAGAATCAACCCTGCAACGGTATTAAATACTTCCAGCCTTGATTTACCGGAAAGAATCAGCAGGTAGCCCACCGGCCCAGTGTAGCAATTACAAATCTGCCCGAGAAGCATCCACAGCAGACAGCTTGTCCCGGCGCTGTATTGCGCCCCGAAAAAATTCATGATCACATCTGCATAAACAGCCACCCCGGCCAACAAAATGAATGAAAACAAAGTCAGCGCATGGGTGGCCTCGCGATACAGGGAGCAAATAGCTTTATGGTCTTCACGAGCGTAAACAGCTGAAATCTGCGGGGCATATACACTGTTAAATGTGTAAAGCAGTATGGAAATACTAACCGCAACTTTCATGGCAGCTACAAAAAGAGCGGAATCCACAACCACTCCCACAGCACCGAGAATAAGCGTATTTATCCAGATCAATGAAGTCTGAGAAAATGCGACAATCAAAAGCGGAATGGAATAAACTATAATTTCACGGACACTTACGGAACTGCGCAGCCGAAGAGAAAAATGCAAACCATAATCCCGACGAGTACTTAGAAAAGAATATAAAAAGGACACACCATAAAGAGCGGTAACCGCAACAAGAAAATGAATTACATCAAAATCGATAACAAATGCCGAAGCAGACAAAAGCAACATGCCGAGCGGAATTAATAAATTTTCCACCACCGTGATTCCAGACATATCGCCAAGGCTCTGGCGGACCATTATGTTGATTCTGGTCAGGCTCCAGAAAAAAATAATGGGGGAAGCACAAAAAATATACGCCCATTTTGACACATTTTTAAAGACCAAACCGGCAACTGGTTCAGCATAGAACATAACCGCTCCGGAAAGCAGTAACGCAAAGCCCCCGACAATCAGCTGTGAAAGAGTCCACATAGCAGAAAGATTGGATTCATGCTGTTCCCTCGCCTGCGGAATATAACGCAAACACGCATTGCCGAGTCCCAACTGAGCAAAATTGGCACACAGAAAGGCAAAAGTGTAGCCGATAAAAAAAAGCCCGGTTCCATAGGCTCCATACTTCTTAGCCAGCACCCATGCCAGCAGCAAGCCGCCTACCCCCTTCACTCCCTTAGCTGTGAAGACAAGAATCAACTTCTTCAAATTGGAGTGTTTACTGCTCAAACCGCTTTTCCCTCAGCTTGCGAAGAAGACTCCGCTCAATAAAAGTATAATAAAAAATATTGCGCAGTTTCAGCCATATCCAGTGCAATCCCTGTCCGCCAATCACGCGAACACTGTCCTTAAACGGAACATTGCCGGATGCACATAATTTATAGCCACTCTGCAAAAGCTCACGCGCGCAGATCAGTTCATACAATTGAATCTGTGCAGGACTAAGCCGCTCTTTCCATTTTACAGCTATGGTGCGATCCGGGGCCTTTCCGACATTCTGATGCAAATGCTTTTGCCTGCTCCCAATCAACTTGTAATAATCCTGCTGGGACGCAACAACTTCCTTACCTTCCGAGCTGACACCAAATTCATCAAGTATGCGGAGAACTTCCCGTTCCGGTGCTGCAAGCAGGTCTTCGAAACGCAACCGGATTACCGACTGCCCATTCATCCTGTTCACCATCTTCTTCCAATCAAATGCGGCTTGGAAAACATTATTGGACATCTTCATTCCAGTCAGGGATACCATGTCCAATTTTGAATTAAACACGGCCCTGCCGTCACGAAGCAGAAAAACAAACCTTGCATCGCTGTATATGTTTTTCAATTTGGACATGTGAAAATCATGCCTTGCACCTTTGATGACCAGAACTTCAGGCATTTTTTCCCCGCGAACCTCAAGATATTCCATGAATACAGCATCAAACACAGCGCGGTAGCTCAAGCTTCCCCGGCCAGTCAATCGATGACGCAATTGTTCACGGTCAATATTCCATTCAACAAAACGTGGTTCGGAATAAAGAAGCTCCAGCACTCCTTCAACAGTCAGTAATTTTTCATCCCGATAATTTTCAAGAATAAGGGAAATAAAATGACTTTCCTGCCCAACCACAACCCCGGCATACTGATTCAGCAGCGAAGAAAGTAAAGTCGAACCGGAGCGGCTATCATAAAGAATAAATGCATGAATCATAATCTGCTCGCTTTGAGCGTTGAAAAATCAACTCTATACCTACCACTGCGGCACTCAACTTCAATGACATCTCTCTCAATGGAACTGTCTAGCAGCAATGGATCTGTGCAGCCCTCAGAAGTACGCCCGACAGCAGTATACATGATCGATGGAGATGAAGTCTTGCGCTCCGCCTGAAACAGCATGCCTGAGCGAGGAATCTTCTTACCCATATACCAGACTAATCCTGTATACCGCTTAAACGATGTGCTGAAATCCTGACCATAAAAATTAAGGCTATATCCGCTGTCCCGATCCAAACAAACTTTCCCGACTCCAACATCGCTGAGCAAACGCCCCTTTCGGTAAACATGTACGGGGTATAGAATGCTGGTATTACCTACAGTTGTGATACGGTCACGCACAAAAATATCTTCGCCATTTATGACTACAATTGCCCGTATCCATGATTTCGGGCGCACAGACGCCGGATAGTATCCAGCCAGCTCCACTTCAATACCTTGATATCCCTGCCCGCAGACAAACCGGGGCTTGGGAGTGACCCCTTTGCCCTTTTTATAATCATAAAGCTGAAAAACATCCGTACCTTCACCTAACTGGCCTATCTTATTGAAAACAGGAATATTGTGATTTATTGACAGCTTCTTCAGCTGGAATCCGTCATCATTAACCAACGAACTCTTACCCTGCCATAACCCGAAATGACCTGCGTCAGGATGAATATGGGAACCGGGAAAAACTCCCTTGGATAAAGCATGGAAACCTTGGGGAGGTCCGCATTTAAAGAATACCAGTGACGCATCTTCTCGCCATGATGAACGGGTCAACAGAATTCCGAGATTATCAAACCATGCATGCAGAGGAAGGTTCTGCGGACTCTGTGGTTTTATCTGCGGATCATACCATACGTAATCCTGCCAGAGCACAGTATTCATACGTCTTTTATGCTCGATCTCAGCTGCCAGCCATTGGGCATGACCGTCATTAAAAACACGTGCAAGGCTCCTCAGAATTGCCCCTGGTCCGTAAAAATCAACCATGGGAGAATCTGCAAAATCTACATTGTATCTAAATCCGGGCAAGGAAGCGTAAAGTCTGAATTTAGCGGTGTTTCTCAAAAAACCGCTTGAACGAACCATCTCCAGTCCCTGTGCGGGAGCCATTGCCATGTAATAGTTAAGCAGCCAGAGAGTACCGTAGCTCCAGTAACCGACACCCTCATGTGAAGCTCCGTCCGGGGAAAGCAGGGGCAAAACCGTATTAAAATTATCTTCAGCTGTTTGCAGCCACTTTAACGCCCTCTGATCTTCGCCGTATAATGCAATCCCGGCAACCGCCAAGGCACCGGCATTTACATAATTATGGTTCTGAAGCAGACCACGGGACTGGGCCCACCACAACCGTTTCGAGCGAATGATTTCATCCAATATTTCTGCATGTTCAATGATCGAATCCTTTACCATTAAGCGCATGGCCGAGGACAATTCATCGTAGAACCAGTCATAGGCGAGTGAAAGAGCAAAAAGACCGTGCGCAGCTCCGATATCTTCATTATTGCCCCAGACCTTTGAGGAGCAGAATGTCCGTAACAAATTCTGAACAGCAATAAATGAACTGGAATCACCGGTAATCAGATAATAAAAGGAGTTATCCACCAACCCGTCAGCAGGACGGCGGACAGATTCGTTATTGTAACGCAGCAGATTAGTCGGAACTCTGTTGCCCACCATTGCCTTGGCGCGCTTACGAATGATGCGCAAAAAATCGGCATAAGGCTCTTTATCTTTGATGGAACGCAATTGCTCCAAACGGGCCTTATTAAAATAAAGTCTGGGACGTTCTTTAAATACAGAGTAATCAGCAGCAGATGCGGAAAACGGAAACACCCATAACACCGAAACCAGCACCATCACCGCCATGATCGGCTTATGCCGCATTACGCCCCCTTGATTTATTTTAAACTCAGAATCTTCAGTTTCTTTATTATCTTGACCAAAGTACGCTTTACGATACCCATCGAAGACTCAAGGCTGGCAATTCTTTTTTCCAGATCATTAATATAGCGGCCAATCTCTTCCTCATCACAGGGAGTTGGAGATTCAGCAACGGGAAGCAGGCCGTCACCAATACGTTCCCGGGCAAATGAATCCACAACATCAGCACTTACAGGCTTAATATCATCTGCAAAACCAAAGATTAGCGAACCTTCACAAAGAACGTTAATATTACGAGGAATACCATGAGAATATTCATTAATCTTCATAATGGCTTCTTCTGTAAATATCGTGAAGGGATCCTCAGCCCCGCCCTGCCGTAGACGGTAGTAGATATACTCCTTAGCTTCCTGCTCCCGCAAACGGGAAAGATGGGCACTGACAACAATACGCTGCACAATCTGGCTGTAACGGGCCTTACGCAATCTATCACGAAACCCGGTCTGACCTACCATCAGAATTGAGATAAGGTTATCCTTTCCGGCCTGCAAATTTGAAATCATTCGAACCTGCTCAAGAGCTTCGTCACTCAGATTCTGGGCCTCATCAAGAATAAGCAAAACCCGCTTATCACTATTGGTATAAATATCGAGCAAGTGCTGCTGCAATGCATCAAGGCACGAAGCCGGGGTAGGATTTGGCGGCAGCTCTCCTTCAAGTTCGGTTAGAATCATCTCAACGATGTAATCGCCGCCAACAGCACTATTGAAGATCACACCGACAATGATTTCTTCGCTATGCTCGACCACCAGCTTATAGATAATGGAAGTCTTTCCCGTTCCGGCATCTCCGGTAAGCAAAATCAGACTGTCACCATTCATCAAACCGTAATCAATATGGGTAAGGGCCTGCTGGTGCCACTGGCTCAAATAAAAAAATTCAGGGTCAGGCAGGATGTTGAATGGCTTTTCGTTCAAGCCGTAGAACTCTAAATACATTTAACCTCCACCTCAGCTGATAACATTCAGGCTTTCCTTATCACTCTTATTAAGAACTATACCTACAATATTTCGCCCTTCAAGAAGATTGAGTGCTTTCTGGACATATTCACGTGAAGTTTTGCCTGCTTCCACAACAAACACAATCCCATCAACATAACTGGAAAAGACCAATGCATCAGGCGCATGCAGTAAATCCGGACAATCGAAGACAACATAACGATCAGGGTAACGATCCTTCATTTCGGTAATCAAATCCTGCAACTTCGGGGAGCCTAGAATTTCTGTGGAACCTTTAATGGGTTCCCCGGCAGGGAGAAAGGAAAGCTTATTAATGCCCGGTTTAATTAATAAATCTGGCACAGGAATATCATGAAGCAGATGATCAGTGAGCCCCTTTTCCACTTCTATTCCCAAGTACTTATGAATGCTTGGATTACGCATGTCCGTATCCACCAGCAAAGCGAACTGATCAACTTCACGGGCAATACTGATAGCTAAATTGATAGAAGTAATGGTCTTGCCTTCACCGGGCATGGCACTGGTAACCATCAACACATTGTGCTTTTTTCTCTTGGTGCGGTGGAAAATCTGAGTCCGCAGCAGGTTATAAATATCAGTAAATGAAGAGCTGCTGTGCTTGGTAAGAATCCTGTTCTTAGCAAGCTCCATCTCATCAAGAACAATATCATCATTGTAGAAGCTTTTGGGGATATTGCAGCTCTGCCCCATTTTATCTGAAGGCTTGGATTCAGCTTCCTTTCTAACTTCAGGCACAGGGGGAGGCGTTTTGGCAACAGTGCGTTCAACGGCTGTTGACCTGTTTCCGCTGGAAACCTGCTCTTCCTGCAACATGCGATTTCGTTTGGCTTTTTCAACAGCCTTAAGCAGCTTGCTCATGTTGACTCCCCGTCCATTAAAAATTCAAAACTATTTTACGTACTAATTTAACAGCGATGACATCTATCGGCATAAAGAAAATATGAACGGCAACTACGCTCACTGCCACTGTAGATAAAAACACTATCGTCATAATCCATTTTCTGCGTACCAGCGCCCGAGCCTCTATCTCTGTCTCCCAATATGGAACAATAGCAAGCACCGGATACTTCACAATAGCCGACAATTCTTCCGGCCTGCGAATAGAACGATCCATGAATTCCAGAATAGTACCGGTACTGGCTCCAACACCTAGCGAAAGAACAAAGCCGACAAGAATCAAAGCCAGCCTGTTAGGACGAATCGGCTTTTCTGGAACAATCGGAGGGTCGATCAGGGTGAAACGTTCTGCAAGCTGACTCTGCTCCAAACCTTTTGCCTCACGAGCTGCCAGCAGTCTGTTATTAATGTCCTGATACTTGAGCTGGGCGTTTTCATAATCACGCATCAGCACCTTATACTCCTGCTCCACCTGCGGAGTATTAACTACCCTGCGCTGATAGGAGGCATATTTATTGGAAAGCTCCGCATAGTTTCTCTCCGCCTCGACAATTTCAAGTTCTGTAGAGGCAATCTGCGTCTCAATCTGGATGTAGCCCGGATTATCAGGAACATCAGAAGCAGAATCAAACATCGAATACTGCAAAGCAGCCTCTTCAAGGCTCTCATTAAGGGAGTCTATCTGCTTTCGAAGCATGATTACTTCAGGGTGCTTCTCAGAATATTTCTTACGCAGAACCGTAAGTTCCTGCTCTTTATTTTTAATTTCCCGGTTTATTGAGTCGAGATTGTCAGCAGCATCGACTTCCTTTTCAAGGGATTCAATCTGCCTTTTCATCGCCAGCACATCAGGGTGTCTTGAAGAATAACGCGATTGCAACGAAAGATACTCGCGCCGGAGTTTCTCAAGATCTTCCCGGGCTGTAGGAAAACGGGTTCCGTCATTGGCGACAATACGCAGATTAGGATCAATACTGGCCCGCTGTCCTTCAAGGTAAACCTTACGGTTCTTCAAGGAAACGATCTGCTCCTGAACCTTATCGAGCTCCCGCTGAAGGCGTTCCATAGAATTCATATTATGAATCAACAGCTCCGGTAACTCATTTACATGCTCCTCCTTGAAGAGGGCAATGTTTGATTCCAGCTCCAAAATCTCGGAACGCAACTCGGCTAGCTGCAACTCAAGGAATTCAAAGGTCGATGTGGCTTTTTCCTCTCGCTCCTTCAAGTTTTCTTTCAAATAAAGGGAGGTAAGGACGTTAGCAACCTGAGCCACTTTCTGCGGACTGCGCCCTTCATAAGAAAGGGTAAATGCGACTGTCGCAGTCCCCGGACGACCGGAATACTGGTTGGTAACTTCAGCGGTAATAGGCTCAAGCTGAATATCCTCGCGCATCTTGGCGATAATTTCTTCTGTAGTATATTTACCGACCAGATCAGGATACAGCTCAAATTCCTTGATAATATTTAAAAGGTTACCATGACTGAGAACTATCTGCGAAATTGCCTGCAATCTCTCTTCAACAAAACCTGTAACAGTAGTCTGAACCAGATCCTGAGGAATATCCTGATCCTCGATCAAAATAGTTGCCGTGGACTTGTAGACCGGAGAAAGCACAAAGGCCAATATGAAAATCAAAGAAAATACAGCTCCCGCAGGTATTAGGAACTGGTATTTCCTGCGCTTAAGAACATCGAAATAATATGCAATATCCGAGCTTTCCTGCATACGCTCGCTCCCTTAATTTATCTCGGTCGGAAATGAGTAAGAAAAACCGACCCAGCTTTTAAATCTTTCACTATTAGAGTCACTGATTTCATTGAGCGAATAATTGACGCTTAGTCCACAATATGCGGTCCAGTCTTTTTCAAATTTCCAATTAACTATGGCTTGGGAAAAAACACCTTTTGCCTTGTGCTTTCTTCCTCCGCTCTTCCCGTCTGACTCATTCATCCAATATGTATTGATATTGTCCAAAGTTAAATATTCAGAAAATTCATACCTGAAGTAAATTTCCGCCTGATCAAAAATTTCATTCTCTCCATATCTTCCGGGCCTTACAGTCCTTTCAATAGCAGGGACCACACTGAACTCAAGTTCTCGATACCCCAGCTCTGCACGGAACTGGTAGAGGAAATCAAGGCTGTCCCCGGTAATAGTGTCACTTGAATAATTGGAAGAAGTAATCCCCGGCCCACCTTTTACGGAAAGCTTCCAGCCCTCGGTGAATTGGTGGTCAATACCAACTATGCCCTGAAAAGAAATTTGATCACTCTTGAAATCATCAATCTCGCGGCTGAAATGAGTAAAAGTATTCATTTCACCTACATACAAAGTCGTCCTTTCATTATCCAAAGCATGACCCCAGATGAAGCTGAGTACATTGGTCAGGTAATCGGAATCACTCTTACGCTCATAGTTAGTCTTATCAATGTAATTACTGATAACCAGATTGTCCTTTTCCCCTATGCGCCAATTGAGTGAAGGAGTGGCTGAAGTCTTTAAAATTATAGTAGGGTCAAGATCTACGCCGCCTGATTCATATGTATTTTGGTCAAGGTTGTGATACCGCTTGTGATTCAATTCCAATGCACCCTGAAGGTCAGGGCTAAAACTGTATTTGGCGGAAAGATCCAGATTATAGTCATATCTGTCCAACTCACTATGGTTCAGATAATCCTTGTAAATAAAGTCTCCCCTGAAATTAACCTGCATGGCTTCGTCATAAATATCAACCTTCAATGCAGGCGTAATTTCGGAGATTAGATCATCAAATTTTTTGTAATCGACATTACTGTCATACATTTCCCGCAGTCTGAGGATGGGTGTTATCTTAACCACCTTACCGGACAAACCGGCAGCACGCTTCGGTGTAGTAAAAAATCCGCTATCTCCCGAAACAAGTGCTTCTTTATTACGGATATTTTCCGAAGGAATAAGCGAGACAGAGCTGCGCTTAGGGCTCTCCAACTCTTCCGGAGAATCCTCTTTTGCGCTGACCTCGGTCTTTTTACCAACGTTCACGTCAGAAGAGGCCAAAATGACCGGGGTTGTATTCGAATGTGAGGATATTGACGGCTTAATACTTTCAGCTGAAGTGCGGACAGCGACACGTTGGTGCACAATCTCATCAGAAACAACAGCCCTTACTTTAGGCCCCGGTTCTCCGACTGGCTCAAAAGGCTCAGCCTTAAGAACCACATCGTTTACCGGACGCTTGAGATCAGCCACAAAAATAGCAGAACCTTCTTCCGCCCTGCCGGACCAACTGTCCAAAGGCTTAATGACAGGAACACGCACTCGCCAGGAGATACCTCCTTCTCCTGCGAAAACTACGCAAACCGGCACCAGCACGAGGCTGAAGATCACAGCGCGAAAAAATCTGCGGACCGGTCCTGACATCTGACTCCCCTGTCAAAAACAATAAAAACAGACATACCCTAAGGTACGATAATGGTATCGCCCGGTTTTAATAAAATATTCTGTTTCAAATTCTCCCCATCAGCCAACTGGTCATAGTCAAAAGGAAAAACCTTCTGTGAACCATCCTTATTTTTGCGGACAATGATAATGCTGCCGCTTTCAGCAAAAGGACTTAATCCCCCGGACATGGCCAGAGCCTGAACCACTGTCATACTCTGTCCCATAACAAGAACTTTTGGGTTATTCACTTTTCCCATTACATAGACCTTCGGGTGCTCCACCTTACGCAGGATTACCGTCACCGGCGCATCCGGAACAAACTCTGAAATTCGCTCCTTAAGCTTGTCGCGCAGTTCTTTAACGGTCAATCCACCGGCCTTCAAGTCCCCGGCAAGGGGAAAAGAAACGCCGCCGTCCGGTCTTACTACAACCTCTCTGGAAAGTTCCTTATCTCCCCAGACTGAAATTTCGATGATATCTTCAGGACCAAGCCTGTATTCATCATTAACTGTCAATTGAGCAGAAGCTCCCCCGGGGGAAATTGCAAAGAAGATGACAAAGAAAAATAAAGCAAATAATTTCAGAGTGTTCACGTTACCCCCTACAATATCATAAAATTCTTTTTTAATAAAATTAAAACCTTAGGTCATTTTTCAGACATGAATATTTACTGCCGCCATGCAAAACTGAAAATCGTCTTAATAATAATCTTCAAATCCATAAGCACAGACCAGTTCTGGAGATATTCAATATCAAAGGAAATACGCTTCTGCATGTCCTCATCAGTTTTGACTTCCCCCTTGTATCCGTTAACCTGAGCCAGACCGGTAATACCCGGCTTAGAAATATGGCGCAGCATATAACCGGGAATATTTTTACGGTAATCTTCATTCATTTTAACGGCATGGGGCCTAGGTCCAACAATAGACATAGTCCCGGCAAGCACATTAAAAAACTGCGGCAATTCATCAAGACTGTTTTTACGCAGGAACCTTCCAAACCGGGTAATACGAGGATCTTTATCCGTTACCGGAGTAAAATCGTATCCATCTTCCAGAACCTTCATCGTTCTGAATTTATAAATCTGGAAAGGCTCACCTTCCAGTCCGTAACGCCACTGCCGGAAAATTACAGGACCTTTGGAGGTTAACTTAATTACCAGTGCAATCAAAAGCATGAATGGAGAAATAATAGTCAAAACCAGTCCCGAAATAATTAAATCTTCCATACGCTTGGCTAACCCATTCATTCCTTCAAAAGGAGAACTTCTGAGTACAATTGCAGTTTGTCCGGCAACATGAGCGACATCCCCGCCCATAAGATGTTTAAAAATGGTCATATCCGGGAAAAAATAAATCTGAGCGGTAGTATCCTCCAAACCGAGCATAAGCTTATTAAGCTTAGCTTCATCCCGCATTGGTAAGGCTACAAAAACAAGCTGAATATTATTTTTCTTTACATAGTCAGGCAGATCATCAAGTACACCGGCACAAGGATTTGCATCACTAAAGTCGTTATCAGATGAATCAAAAAAAGCCGTTATCCTGATACCGGCCCAAGGATTGTCCTTCACCCAGTCATCAATTGACTTTGCAAGTCTTCCGCTTCCGGCGACAATAGCCCTTCTTCCCGCAACATTATCCGCAAAAAAACGGGAAGCAATCTTGCGCATAAAAAGACGTTCCAGACAAAGAAAAACCGGCCACAAAATCATCGCCGCAAGGATAACCCGCCTTGAATAAATGCTCGAAACCTTAAAGGCATACCCCAGAAGCAACAAACCGCCAAAAACAAAAAAAACAGCCGCAAGAATGCGATTGCATTCCTGCACAAGATCAGAGCCTGCCCAAGCCCGATAGACACCTGCAATATGAAAAGCGATAAGTCCCAATGAAGCCGTAACAGCAACAAGCAATGCAATTAGAGTAGCTCGTGAGGAAAAGGATTCCGGGGATACAATATTATACAGAGCAAGGATGAGAAATATTCCGGCTCCTACGTCCAAAATCCTATGAAAAGGCTCAATCATATGCGGCGAAATGCTGATCTTTCGGTCCATCATTCCTCCTGCCTAAAACAAAAACATTTTATACCTACAAATTATATTTAAACAAAAAAAAGGAGGAAGCCAAATTAGCATCCTCCATATTTTTCTTAATATATGTTCATACTAAAGCCGTCCTAACAAATTTAGGGCATCTTTCCGCTCTGGAAAGTCTTCTTTGCTTTTCAGCAGGCTATTCAAGATTTTCTTCGCCTCATCATTTTTCCCTTCGCGCGAATAGACCAAGGCCTTATGATACTGGGCTGCAGAAAAATCCGGCAACAACTGCAAAGCAGAGTTAAATACGTGCAGGGCCTGCTTGTACTCACCATTCAGGTAAAGCACATAGCCGAGGGTATCCAGAGCTTCCGGGCTTTGACTGCTGGCTGCTACCCGGGCGAGCCTAAGAGCCTGATCCATGTATTCTCCATTGTCAGAAAATCTTGTCGCCAGCAGGTAAGCAAGATTGTTCGCCGCCAGCTGGAAACCGGGATGCTGCTCAAGAAGCTTGGAATACACTTCTCGCGATTTTTCATATTCCCCATTCTGCTCATAAAGAAGACCAAGCAAGAATTGTGGGCCGGGGCTTTCACCATTCTTTTTTATCTCTTCCTTGAACTTGGCTATCCCTTGTTTAAGCTTTTTATTACTTACATAGAGATCACCGATGCGCATGTAGGGAAGCATCCATTCAGGAGCAAGCGTTACAGCTCTGGAGTAATTAGTCTCTGCATCTTCAAAATTCCCCCATGCAGCGTGAACCTTACCGAGAAGCTCGTAGATACGGGCATTATCCGGGAATTTCTGAAGCAATCTTTCACAAAAATTGGTTGCAGCTGTATACTTGTGTTGAAGGATGAAAATATCCACCTTACCTTGAATAGCGGCTAGAGAATCAGGCGCGACCTTCAGTGCAGCAGTATAGTGCATCTCAGCAAGCGAATTCTTGCCCAAGGAACGGGCCAATTCTGCCAGCTTCATCTCTCCTACCGGAGAATCGGGAAATTTCTCGCTCAGTTCGTTATAAGTACGACTGGCAAGATTTTTGTCACCCTTGATGGAATACACATCACCTATTGCTGCAAGTATCTGTATATCATCGGGCCTTTTTTCTCTGAGGCGCTGCAACTCGAGAATTGCCTGATGCCAGTCCTTGCGATCAAGATAGGTATTAATCAACACTTCTCTGGCAGGAGCATAGCCCGGCTCAAGGTTGATTGCTTCCTTAAGATTTTCAATGGCAATATTTGTTTCACCATTAACCAAATGTGCCCGGGCCAACAGGACATAAGCCGGCGCACTTTCCGGGTTATCCCTGACAACCTGACGGAATTCCGAAACAGCTAGATTGCCGCGTCCCTCAAGAAGATAAATCTGCCCACGCAAATAATGTGCTTCGGCATCCTTCGGATTCAATTCGATGACACTATCAAGCTGTTCAATGGCTTTATTGGGCTCATTCATATCCAAATACATCGTTGCAAGCTGCTTGCGGTACACAACGTAATCGGAACTTTCAGTCCCTTCGGGATCCAAAGCCACGCCGTCCAACAAAACTCTAATCGCCTCTTCCTGCCGCCCCTGCGCCATATAAAGACCGGCCAGAGAACTCCTGACTGCCAACGAAGACGCTTGGTAGGTCAGACCTTCTTTGAGAACCTTTTCTGTTTCAACAAATTTTTTCTGAGAATTAAGAACCCTTGAATACAACACCCTGTACTCTGCTTCTTCCGGATGATTATGAACAACTTCTGCCATCAGCTCCGCGGCCTTGGTATCGTTGCCCATAGTAGAATAAAATTCAGCGGCAAAAACCTTTGTGCGTGGATCAGCATCACTGCTCTGCAAAAGTTTTTCAACATACTTTAAAGCCGTATCCGGATCATCATTCTTACGATAGAACGCAACCACTTTCATAAGCAGGGAAGTGTTCTGAGGAAGACGCTTAAGACCATCAAGCAAAGCATCCTCAGCCTTTTCCATATTGCCTTGCCTGATGAAAACACTGCTCATGGAAAGATATACATCAGGGTTTCCGGGATCTTCGTTTAAGGCAATTTCAAGCATTTTCTGTGCTTCGCTGAATTTCCTGCTCTCAGCAAGAACAGATGCCAGCACCAGACGGGCCTCAATATTTGAAGCATCTAAATTTAAAGCCTTGCGGGCCGTATCCCCGGCATCATCATATTCGCGGGCAAGCAAATACAGCTTACTGAGTTCCACCTTTGCTTCAACCGATGCGGGGGCAAGATCAGAGGCATATCTAAAATTTACGAAAGCCCCTTGGAAGTTACCATTCTCCAAGGCTATCTTTCCGAATAATAAACGGCACGGAGCGCATTCAGGATCGATAGACAGAGCGTTTTTTATTTCAAGACCGGCTTCTGTGATCATCCCTTTATTATAATATTCCACAGCCTTCTGATAAAAATCATCCCGTCTTTTCTCGCAGCCTCCAAGAAGGCAGACTGTGACAATTATCAGGAGTAGCGCAGATAAACTCTTTCGCATTGATTTCCCCGTATTTTTAAATTCAACCCCAAAAGCCTATTCAGGAATATAAGGTTTGAGTCTCGATGAAAAGTTCTTGATAAAATCCTCCAGAATCTGCTGACCCTGCTCCACACTTTCATCTTCCCGTAGCAGCAACTCTACCCTGATCAGAGCGCCATCTGTGCGCTTTTGAGTGATGGAATCAACTGCTAAATAAACCTTATTCATATATTCGTCTGTTATAACTCTTCCACGCTGCTGAAACCAGTAAAAAGCCAACAACTGTTGCCCCGGTTTATCAAGCAGCAGTCTGCGCACCTTAAAAGGACGCCCCTTTTGCGGATCAGCAGGCAGGTCTCGTGAGGAGGCAACACTCCATCCTCCCCCGCCAAGCAGACAACTTACCGGATTATGGGCCGCCCTCTGCGGCTCCTGATAATCATAGTACGTTACCATAAGCAAAATTTCGCGGCCTGTTCTCTTGTCCCTGAATATCCCGGAGAGATAATCATCAGAACCAAGTGACTCAATGATTTTATCATCGTAGAATTGTTTTTTTCCAATATAGTCGCCAATTTCCAGCGGGAAGTTATCAAAACTTGTGCGCTGAGGCACGACCCTTCCTGTAAACAAATACATATTTCCGGCAAAATAAATTCCAAGGACAGCAGCCATTAAAAATACATGTAAAGCCCTGCCCGTCGGTACTCCGTAATAGCCGGGTCGGGAAACTGCCCGCTGCTCAGGCTTTCGGCTAGCCAAAAGATTCAACAGCAGACTCCATGTAGCTAGCACAATTATCGAAAGCACATAAATGACAACACCGGAAGCATCATGAAAAAAGCTCTCAGCGGTTTCCACCGATACATTCCGGGCCAGATAACCGACAATGGCTATACGCAAGGCATTGGCAAAAATCGCAGTAGGCACGGTGGAGAGAACAACCAGCACACGCTGCCATGTGCGGGAATTAAACCAGTAGCCCATCAAAATGCCTAAGAGAATGGTGGGAAAAACATAACGCAGGCCACTACAGGCATCCACCACATGCAATTGAATTACGCCCAGATCGATTACGTTCCCCTCCCGGAAGACGGGAATATCGATAAACTGCATCATACGCACTGAGATATCAGAAGAAATAAGGCGTAGCTTGAAAGTAAGAATACGATTAATAAAAGGCGGCGGCGGAACAGCAAAGGCGAGCACAAGCAGCGGGAAAAAGAAAGCCTTCATGGAGCGCCAACCGTAAACAAAAAGCACCACAGAGACTACGGTCAGCCACATAGAGGCAAACACCAAAGCGTCAACAGCAGCGGCCTTTCCCAAGAAGAACAGTACTCCGCTAAGCAAAAGGGTGAGATAACCGGACCCCGGCGAAGGAGTGATCACTTTCGGAAGCAAATCTTTACGCTGCCACGCCACATAAAGAGCCAGCGGAACAACCAGCCAGCAATAAGAATAATCATCGGTGTTCCATCTCCTTAAAAGAGGTGGAAAGGAATCCCAGTACAGCATGACCCACGCTGCAATAACAGAAATGAATGAGAAAAGGGCTGCCACGTATTACTCTCCCGAATCATGAACTCCCGCAAGGGTTGCAGGAATAACCTGTTTTATCATTCAGTAACAGAAAAAGGCATGATCAGAAACATCAAACAGCCTGAAATAAAAAACTTAGTTAAAAAGTTTTTCTCGCTCATAACAGCCGTTCAGCTTCCTGCTTTACAGCTTCCAACTTTTGCTGCCTGCGAATTTTGTGTTCCGGCAACTCAATATAAGCCAGCAAAGCATAGAACATCTGCCCCACCCCAAACCGGGTCACGTAACTGTTACTGACGAAGTTCATGAAAGCCACGGAGATAAAAAGTGCAAGGAATACATACCTTTCCCTACCCTCGAGCAATCGTATTTTTTGAAAAAGACAAAACTGAAAAGCAAGAAAAAGAAGAAGACCGACAATTCCGGTCTGGGTTAAGACATCCAGAAAATCATTATGACTGTTTAAAACATCGCCGACTTTTTGCCGTTCGTTGATATGGGAAGTTACACTGCCAACCCCGACCCCGGCCAGAATACCGTCCAATGGCTGGGCTGCATATGTCTCAATGTTATGCTTCCAGATCATCGGTCGCCCTGAACCAAACTGCGCCTTATCCGGCCCCTTAACTGCATCCACCATATCGAAAAAGATAGTGTAAACCACAGCAGCGGAAAGGATTAACACAACCCCCATAATCAAACTAAAGAAAGCAAGTAATTTTTTATTAACCCTGAACAAATAATAATAAACAAAAAGAAGAAGACCGAAAAAGCAGGTTCGCACATAGCTTTTATACAGGCAGTATAGAGCAAAAACACTTATCATGCATGAGAAAACAAAAAACAGACGCTGCTTCAAAACAGGCACAAGTTCATCATACTGCGAACATATGACAGCAAACAAGACTAGAGTAATCAGATACAATGTCATGCAATGAGCAAGGTTATGCGGATTTACATATGCCCCGCTATATCGAAACAAATTATTCCAATATAAAACCTTATACAATCCTTTGCCTTGGACTATAAGAAAGGTACTTGCAAGAATAGGAACTGAATACCCTACGAGCATTATTTTTATATAACGCGCATAATCTTTAACCGTTACAACAACATTCTTCAGTACAAAATATGTAATAAAGGGAAGAACGAATTTAGCTGCATCTTTAATATTGGAATGCTCAAAATATAACAAATAAACAAACAACACCCAAAACACAAAAGAAAACAGAAAAAAATCTACAACAGAAACATTGATCTTCTTTGTAACGATTGTACGCAATATAAAAGCGACAATTAAAATACCTGTGGCAATAATAGCAAAAACTTCAGTTACATTAAGACCAAAGACCAACCACCCGATATCCACAAACATGATCGGACGGAAAAAATAGAACATGAACAAGAGTGAAGTCATGCAAGACCACCATTTTGCGTCTGAAGATTCAACTCATTATAAAAACTGATTATCTGATTCGTAACCTTGCGGGAGCTGAAATTTTCGTCAGCATATTTCCGGGCATTTTCAGACAATTCCATCCTTAAACCGGGATTATCGATCACTTCGGCTACAGCCCCGGCAATTGCCTCGGCACTGATATCATCCAAGAGTAGAGCCGTCTGGTCCGGCCTGATCACGTCTTTTATTCCCCCGACACCGGTTACAACCGGCACAAGCCCTGAAGCCATAGCCTCAAGCAATGAGACAGGACAACCCTCTGATCTGGAGGGCAGCAAAAAAACACAAGAATTTTCCAACGCCCAGCTTTTTTCCATGTCCTGAATATATCCCGGGAATGAAACGTTTGAGAGATTAAGAGCAGCAGTTCTCTCCATCAAACCTTCTCTCTCAGGACCGTCTCCGGCCATAATTAACCTTAATCCATCATACCTTTCATTCAAGAGCGCAAAGGCCTCAAGCAGTTCATAGGCACCCTTCCCCCTGATCATGCGGGAAAGAAACAGCAGCGACTTTCCGTCCTTACTGCAAGCGGAAGAACGGGGAACATTGGAGGTATCAATCATCGTACTGACAACCTCCACCCGATCAATATTAATTCCAGCCTGTCCTAATTTTCTCTTGAACTCTTCAGCCAGAACAACAACCTTCCCCGCCCTGTTTAAAATCATTCGGAATATATTTGATGTAAGCGGCCCACTTGAAATCCGTTTAAAAAATGCATCATCCCAACCATGACTGAAGATAAGGATTCTGCCGGAATACCCAAACAGAAAGAAAATTAATATCAGGGCGAATTCCTTGAGGATAGAAACAAGATTCATTGACGGATTCATATGAATCACATCAAAACGATTGAAGCAAAGCAGCCGGACAAAAATAAAAAGATCTGCAAATGTTCTTAAATACCGGACAAACCCTTTTTGTCCGGCTCTACGTCCATACGGAACAGCAGTAACATCAACTCGCCCTTCAAGCTCCTGTAACAACAGCTTTACGGTTTCAGCCACCCCTCCCATATGGCGCAAATCTGTCGAAACAAGCAACAACTGCATTAAAACTCCCAAACTATTACATTATTAGTTCACATCAGCCCGACCATCTAAATTATCACATTATTTCAGTCAACTACATCCACAGAAATCAAAAAGACTCCCCAGATTATGTCGAAACAATTCTTAAACACATTGTAACAGTACAGTAACAACCGACTCTGGATTGAGAGTATTTTTTTCACACCGCATTAAAACGGGATTTCACTCAACTGACAAGCTGAATACTGACTATATTCCGGGGAACTGTATGTTACAATTACTAAAGAAAAAGGCTGCTGAGTTTACCGAAAGCCACAAAGAAGACATTAACATTCTTGAAGGCCCCGGCATCGGAAGCCTCATACAAAATGTAGGTTGGCTCAATATATTATACTTTGCAATTCAAGACTTTCCAACCCTCACCGCCATGTATGGGCCGGAATGGGCGGAACACTTGGAAAAACGAATCCGCACTGTAATCACCAAAGAAGGCCAAAAAAACCTTAACCATTCTGACTTCCATCTATTCTCTTTTAACGCAGGCGAATTTTTCTTGCTGGACCCTACCGATAATATGAAAAATTCATCCCTGCAAAAACTAGCATACAAATTCAAAGTAAAAACCGAAAACAAACTTCAAAGTGAGCAGATTGTCCGCACCGGCAACAATGTGACCATCAATAGCGGGCACTCATCGTTTAAAGCTGAGCACTCCAACGATAAGCTTTGGTCAAATTTCCTTTCAGCAATAGGCGCAGCAAGGCTTGAAGCGCAAAAAAGTCTGGACATCACTAACCTTGAATTAAGCAACGAATTCAATAGCATTTTGCACGATTCGAACATCCGTTGTCACTACCAGCCTATAGTGAACTTGGCAGATAAATCAATCCACGGCTGGGAAGCTTTAGCAAGAGGACCGCACGACTCCCCATTCCGTTCGCCCTTAACTCTATTTGATATGGCGGAAAAACTTGGCAAACTTTTCCACTTGGAAAAACAATGCCGTGAAGCGGCCATCAAAGCTTTCGGAAATCACGGACCCCAGCACAAACTTTTTCTTAACATCCACCCCAGAACAATAGTTGATCCCAACTTCACCACCGGTGAGACCAAAAGATTACTCGACAAATGGGGACTTAAGCCGGGTAATATTGTCTTTGAAATCACCGAACGTCACAGCGTGAAAGATTTCAAAACATTTCGCAAAACATTGGATCACTACCGCAACCAAGGTTATCTGGTTGCCATTGATGATGCCGGAACCGGATACTCGGGGCTGACATCCATTGCCGAAATCAAACCGGATTACATCAAAATGGATAAATCCTTTGTTGATGACATCGAAATAAATCAGGTTAACCGTGCTTTAATCGACACATTTACCGACTTTTCAGAAAAAATAGGCGGTAAACTAATTGTCGAAGGCATTGAAACCCAAGAACAGGCACTTACTCTTATCGATATGGGGGTACATCTGGGACAAGGATACTTTTTTGCCAGACCTCAGCGGGAAAAACCACAACTCACTGAGGAATCCCTAACCTTGCGCCGGACCTCCGACCTGCTCCCCAACACAGGAATTTACGGCATCCCGGTAAAAAATCTGGTCAACAAGGTTGAATCGGTCGAAACCGACACTCCGGTGCCAATGGTGCAGCAAATTTTCAAAGAGGCAAACGCCCTAAGCAGCATTGTAGTTGTCAAAAACAATAACCCTTGCGGTCTGGTTATGGAATACAACCTGAACAAACATCTTTCCGGAAAATACGGTGTAGCCCTTTATTCCAACAAGCCTATTTCATCAGTAATGGATGACGGGCCGCTCATTGTGGATCTCGAGACCACGGTTGAGAAAGTATCCCAGCAGGCTATGGCACGCCCAAGAAAGCAAGCTTACGATGATGTCATAGTCACCCTGCAAGGTCAGCTTTTGGGAACTGTCTCCGTGCAACGTTTACTGGATACTCTCGCACATGTGCAGGTTGAGATGGCTAAAGGCACCAACCCGCTCAGTGGACTGCCCGGCAACCTTGATATTGAAAAAGAGATAGACCGCCGCATGAAGGCAAACGAGAAGTACAGCATCATATACGCTGACCTCGACAACTTCAAAGTTTACAATGACACCTACGGATTCAAAAACGGTGACAAAATAATTCTCCAGATCAGCAAGATCATCGCATGGGCCAGTAAAAAACATGGCGCAAACGGCGACTTTGTCGGTCATATCGGAGGAGATGACTTTGTCATGGTTACCACACCAGCAAAAGCTGAACGCATCTGCAAGTCCATAACCCGCATTTTCAAAAGGCTGGTCAAGAATAACTACAATGAAAATGATGCTACAAACGGCTGGATGGAGGGCAAGGGTCGCGATGGTTCCATATCAAAATTCCCGCTGGTTTCAGTATCATTAGCTATTCTGGACTGTGAACCGGATCAGCATCTCATGGAAATCGGGGAACAAGCCGCGTCCTTGAAAAAATGGGCCAAATCCATTGAGGGAAACTGCTGGGTTAGAGAAAGACGCAGGAGATAATATTTTGATGCACTATCGCGCTTTTGACTATAAAGATTTTGCCTCCGGCAGCTTAAACCCTTTGAAACGGGTTTAAGAATCCCAAACTTTTTTTATTAAGGCTTCACCGCTTTGATTTCAAATTTTGAACATGCAAATACCCGCAATACCAATGACGATATTGCGGGTATTCGTTGATTTTTTTCAAGCAAACTATACGCGAAGCCTATTAAAAAGTTTTGGAGGGATGGGGTCTGGGGAAGCATTCCAGCTACAATAAATTCTCATCGAAAATTTGCTTAATGCGATGCCGCAGATTGGTAAATCTTTTGCCTGCGGTCACGTTATTCAAACCGATAGTGAAGGCCCGTTTGCTTCCGATAAGCACAGCCAGCTTACGTGCTCTTGTCAGTCCGGTATAGAGCAGGTTGCGTTGCAAAAGCATGTAGTGCTGCGAAACAATAGGCATAACCACGGCAGGATATTCGCTGCCCTGCGATTTATGTACGCTGACCGCATAAGCAAGCGTCAACTCATCCAGCTCGGAAAGCTCGTAATGTACGATATTGCCATCGAACTCGGCGGTGAGCTCATTTTCCTCGGTATTAATATACATAACCCGACCAAGGTCACCGTTGAAGACTTCCTTTTCGTAATTGTTACGCAACTGCAAAACACGGTCACCTACGCGATATTCAACAAATCCGCGCTTCAACCCTTTACCATTGCCGGGATTGAGCTTTTCCTGCAACACCGCATTTAATTTCTGGGTTCCTACATCACCTTTGTGCATGGGAGTCAGCACCTGCACATCAGTCATAGGATCCAGTCCATAACGCTCAGGGATGCGTTCACAGACTGTCTGGACAATCATATCCTGAACTTTCTGCGTAGACTCCTGCGGAATCCAGTAGAAGTCTGCTTCAGGTGCATCTGCCGGATGCGGCATGGGGAATTCCCCGTCATTGATGCGGTGAGCATTGACTACGATGTAACTTTCCTGCGCCTGACGAAAAATATGATTCAGAACCGCGCTCTGGACCTGTCCGCTTTGCAGCAAATCGGACAGAACGTTACCCGGTCCAACAGAAGGGAGCTGGTTAACATCACCCACAAAAATTACACGGCAGGTCAAAGGCACAGCGCGAAGCACTGCGAGGCAAAGCTGTGCATCGAGCATGGAAGCCTCATCCACAACCAGAACATCCGCCTTAAGCTTCTGATCTTCGTTGTAGTAAAATCCGCCATCTTCGGGAGTGAACTGCAACATGCGGTGAATAGTGGAAGCCTGCCGTCCGGTAGCTTCGGAAAGCCTTTTAGCAGCACGTCCAGTGGGGGCTGCAAGCTTGATCTTCAGCCCCAGTTCCTTGAGGGTCATGACCACGGCTCTGGTGATGGTAGTCTTACCAGTCCCCGGTCCACCGGTAATGATGAAAAATTTATTAACGCAGGCTTCAAATACGGCCTCGCGCTGTTCATCCGAGAGTTCAAAACCAAGCTCGGATTCAACTTCGGGCAAAGCCTTCTCGACCTTTTCCCTACTCACCGGGGATGGATGACTGATCAGACCGTGCAAACGCTTACAAATTTCCCGTTCAAAACGGTAAAAATGCATCAGGAAAACTGCTTCATCAATATCCTGTTCGGGCAGATTTTCCACCCGGACACGCTTACGTTCTTCAAGTGAATGAATACCTTCGCTGATCAATTCCAGATCAACGCCGCCCAGCATCTTGGCAACATCTTCAACGAGTTTGACCTTGGGCGAAAACATATGCCCGCCCCGCTCGCTTACAGAGAACAAAGAGTAAATAATGGCCGCTTCAATACGTTGAGCAGAATCAGGAGCAAACCCAAGCTTGAGGGCCATTGCATCCGCGGTCTTAAAGCCGATACCGCGGATTTCATAAGCAAGTTCATAGGGATTTTCACTTATCTTATTAACAGCCTGAGCACCATAAAGATTGAAAATTTTAGCCGCATAGGTGGGCGGCACTTCGTGGGTATGCAGAAAAAGAATCAGGTTCTTAATATCGCGCTGGGATGACCAAGATTCTTTAATCGCTTCCAGTTTTTTCTTGGAGATACCTTTGATCTTGAGCAGTTTTTCCGGTTCTTCGTCCAGAATATCCAGCACATCAATGCCGAATGTCTTGACCATATCCGTGGCGATGGCTTCACCGATGCCTTTGATGGAAGACGATTTCAAAAACCGGATAACCCCGGCTTCGGTTGCCGGGCGGACACGCTCATAAAAATCAGCCTCAAACTGGCGGCCGAATTTGGGATGCTGTTTCCAGCGACCGTGAAGTTCCACGGATTCACCGGGTGTGAGTGACCCCAAAACGCCCACAACTGTAATATGCGATGGTTCGTCTTTGGACGCGACACGGGCTACGATATAGCCGTTCTCTTCATTATGATAAACAACTGCCCGGACTTCACCAGTAAGAGTATCAGACATCAATTGGTCCTATATAGGCCTCCGGCGGCCTCGCGGGGGCGTGCAATTAGATGCGCTTCGCGCTTTTTATTAAAAAATTTTCGCCTCCGGCGGCTTAAACCCTTTTCCAAAAGGGTTTAAGAATCCCAAAACGTTTTAATAAGCTGGCTTGGGTAAAATTCGGAAAGACGTGCCTTCTTGCTTACAATTTCTGACGATATTCCAATGACTGCCGCAAAGTTTCCTTGTCAGTATATTTCACTTCAGATCCGATGGGGATACCCTGCGCAAGGCGGGAAAGCTCAATTCCGGGGTATTTGGATTCCACCATATTCTTGATATATGAAGCGGTAGCCTCGGCATCAACTGTGGCACCCAAGGCAAGAATAAGTTCCTTTACTTCGCCCTTCTCAAGTCGCTCTTCAAGCTTCTGAAACTCAAGATGTTGCGGTGTAACACCATCAAGCGGAGAAAGAAGGCCGCCCAAAACCAGATAATAGCCGCGATACAAGCCCATTTCTTCAATCGCAAGCAGAGAATCCCATTCCGAGACAAGGCAAAGCTTATCGTGCTCACGCTTGGGATCAGAACAAATCCTGCAAGGACAAGTATCGGTAATACTGGCGCACTGCTCACAGATACAAAGCTTTTCACGCAGATCAATAACGCTCTGCCCAATGCCCGTAACTTTCTCTTTGGGCATCTTCAGCATAGTCAAAGCAATGCGAAGTGCGGACTTGGGGCCAAGACCGGGAAGTTTCGCCAGTTCCTGCGCGACAACCCGTAACGGCTCAGGTAAATTTTCCATAAAAAGTAGTTTTTCCAAATACGGACGCGAAGCCCGCTAAAAGTTTTGGAAGGGGGAGTCCAGAGGGGGAAACTTTTTACAAAAAGTTTCCCCCTCTGGTCGCCGAAGGCAAAAATAATTTAGAACATGCCGGGGATGTTCATTCCACCAGTGATGGAAGACATTTCAGACTCCATCATAGCTTTTGCTTTTTTGTTAGCATCGTTCACAGCTGCGAGTACGAGATCCTGAATCATTTCAACATCACCGGACTCAACGATGGTAGGATCAATTTTAATTTCAAGAACTTCGGAAGAGCCGTTAACTTTAACGTTAACCATGCCGCCACCAGCGGAGCTTTCAACTTCGCGAGTCTTGAGATCTTCCTGCAAAGCGGTCATTTTGCGCTGCATAATCTGAGCCTGACGTACGAGATCGTTCATACCTTTCATTATATTACTCCTTGAAATTATTAACTTGTTAACTAACACACAAGACTGCCGGACAAACCGGAAATCCTATTAAACATCTTTACGCGGATCAATAGAAATAATACTCGCTCCGAAGGCATCCATCACCCTTTTTACATCGGGATGGGATTCAACATCGTCACGAATTTCCTGCCTGCTCCTACGCTTACCCTTGGAACTGATCTGAATTTCCAGCTCAACCTCAGGGCCGAAATATTCCGATACAAGCCGTTCAACAACACCACGTGATTCACGTCCTGCGACCTGCCCCTGATGAAAAGAGTTCGCACAGGTCAATACCAGCTTGCCGTCTATAAGCTCGCCCTTGCACTTACTCAAACCGGAAGTTGATCCATTTGCACCGCTATCTGCGACGTATTGCAAAAAACCTTCAAAGTCACGCGGTCCACTGACCGAAGCCGGAAATGAAGGCTTAGCCGGAGCAGGTTCAGGAACACGCTCCAACGGCGGAATAGATTCCGGCGCAGGATTTTCCGATTGAGGAACAAGGGAATTTAAATCACTATCGGTCTGTAAACCTGCCGCGTCAGGAAGGGAGGAATCATCTGCTCCCATATCGTTCGCAGAACGGTTACCAGCCGGAGAACCGGATTCAGTGCGTCCCATGGGACGACCATTTGCCCCCATGCCCTGCGGCTGCATTCCCTGATTCTGGGGTGGAACCTGTTGCTGCATTCCCTGCTGAGGACTGTTCTGCCAAGGCGGAGTCTGTCCGCCGGGCTGTTGGCCCATAGGCTGGCTTGGCGGAGGAGTCTGCGGCGGAGCCTGATTCGGCACTGCCGGCGCAGCTTGCGGTGCCTGTTGCGGACTGGGTGCTGCCGAAGCAAGAGCACCGGCCCGTTCCATTGAAATAAGGTCGGTAAGGCTCGCCATGTTAAGCAAAAGCAGCTCAAGGGCCATGGCCGGTTCGAGACTGGTCATTACCTTGCGCTGTCCGTCAACGGTCATCTGCCAACAGGCATGGATGAATGAACGGTCAAAGGTCTGTGCCCATTTCATGAACTCGGCAGCTTCCTCGGATGAAAGGCCGAGTAGAGGTACTGCCCTCTCACCGGACTGGTTGAGCAGAAACATATTACGCCAGCAGTTACCAAGCTCACGAATGAAAAATCCAAGATCAAGTCCGCGACCGAGGACCTGCTGTACTGTATCACCTACAGCAACCAGATCACGTCCGTGGATAGCCTGCATGAGCGTAAAAAAGACATCCCGTCCGGCAAGACCTAAGATTGAGCGTACATCCTCTTCCAGCAGTTTCTCACTGCCAAGAGCCAAGACCTGCCCCAGCAGGGACATGGAGTCACGCACACTGCCCGCCCCACGTTTGGCAATAAGGTCGACAGCTCCCTGCTCGAACTCAATCTGTTCCATATTTAAGATATTGGAAAGATGCGCAATCAGCTCATCATTGGTGAGCATCTTGAATGCGTAATGCTGGCAACGGCTGATGATAGTGGCCGGAAACTTATGTGTTTCCGTAGTTGCCATAATGAACGTTGCGTGCGGCGGCGGCTCTTCAAGGGTTTTCAGCAGGGCGTTAAAGGCCTGCACGGTAAGCATGTGCGCTTCATCGATAATGAAAACCTTGTAGCGGAATTCAATGGGCGCGTAGCCGATATCTTCCTTGAGCCTGCGGGCGTCATCAACTTTACCATGTGATGCGGCGTCAATCTCGACCACGTCAACACCGACACCTGCTGTAATCTGGCGGCAATTGTCGCACTCGTTACAAGGCTCGGCGGTGGGTGCGTTTTTACAGTTCAGCGCCTTGGCGAAAATTCTGGCAATGGTAGTCTTGCCGACCCCGCGTGTACCACTGAAAAGGTATGCGGGAGCAACCTTATCCTGCGCTGCCGCACGGGAAAGGATTGTTTTGACTGCTTCCTGTCCTGCCACTTCACCAAAAGTCTGCGGACGGTATTTTGCTGTCAGATTGGATGTACTCATATAATAAGATGCCTTCGGCGACCCTTTTTAATGCTCTTCGCGTCTGTTAACAAATATAACAAATCAGTTTGGGGACCTGAGCATCAGGCCCCCAAACTATTAATGACTAAATTTCGTAGTAATCCAGCCAGCCTTTGTACTTGTCATTGCCGCCTTTAACAGCATTAAAGTACTCTTTCTGGAGGAGGGTGCCTACGGGACCACGCTTACCTTCGCCGATAACACGGTTATCAACTTCGCAGATAGGGGTAACTTCAGCAGCAGTACCACAGAAGAAAGCTTCATCAGCAATGTAGAGTTCATCACGGGTGAAGAGCTGCTCTACCACTTCGTAGCCGAGATCTCGGGCAACCTTCATCAGGCTGGCACGGGTGATACCGGGCAGTACGGAAGTAAGCGGGGTTGTTTTAATGATGTTGTCTTTTACGATGAAAATGTTCTCACCGGTAGCTTCGGAAACAAATCCGGAAGTATCGAGCATGAGAGCTTCATCGTATCCGTCTTTAACAGCCTCAACCTTTGCGAGGATGGAGTTGACGTAGTTACCGCAAGCCTTGGACTTGGTCATCATGACGTTTACATGATGGCGGTTGAAGGAAGAGGTCTTAACACGGATACCCTTTTCAAGGGCTTCTTCACCGAGATAAGCACCCCAAGGCCATGTTGCGATGCAAACACGAATGGGGTTGGAACCGGGGTGTACGCCCATGGCACCGTCACCGATGAAAACGAGGGGGCGAATGTAACCTTCTTTCAGGCCGTTTACTTTCAGAGTCTCAAGAATCGCGTCGTGAATTTCTTCAACAGTGAAAGGAATGGTCAGACCGAGAATTTTTGCGGAATCGAAGAGACGGACCACATGTTCGCGAAGCCTGAAAACAGCGGATTTACCGTCCACAGTGGCATATGCGCGAATACCTTCGAATACACCTGCACCGTAGTGCAGAGTATGGGTAAGCACATGAACCTGTGCATCATCCCAATTCACCAATTCACCGTCAAACCAGATTTTTTCTGCTTTTTGAACCATTATGTCCCCCTAATTTTCTTCTATAAATATAAAAAGCGCAGGCAGTGTGAAAGCCCCGCTTGATAACAACAGCGAACAACAGAATATACGAAGCTAAAAAAAAGAGGGTCCAAGGTCAAGAAGGAACGGGAAGATCAAACTCAGGAAATAATCAAAAAACACAAAAAAGAACGCACTAACTGGACGGAAACTGAATAGCCCCCGCCCTTATATGCGAACCATCATCGACTGATATCAGACGCTTACAACTGAGTTTTCACCGTCTCCGTATGGAGTCGTTTCCGTGCGGTCCGGTTCGGTATCGTTAAACCAGATGTTCTCCCCGGCCAGATAACGGAACTGGTAATCACGCCCGGTTTCAAGATCAACGGTAACGGTATATTTACCGCTTTTTAATTTTTTCATGGGAGTCGAACTTTGATCCCAACCATTGAAATCGCCAACCAGATAGATCGCTTCACCGTTTTCGACCTGATCCTTTTCCACTTCAAACTTAACCTTGCAAACAGGTTTGCTTTTAAGAAATTTCTTGGAAAGAGCCACCGAAGCCTCCTGATGGTTATAATTTTAAAATGTCAGTGATAAAAAATTTTCTGTTATTAATTAATCGTTATTTTTTTTTAATGTCAACATCACTCTAAAAAAATCCATATAAACGTCATCTGCACATTTTGATTAATTATTCAGAAAAAGAAGTTTTTCACCCTATTATAACATGCATAAAATTCTTAATTTTCGAATTTAATTCTGTAAAACTAAATTTTGAAAACTTTTTTTCTCCATAAACATTGTCGTACACACAAATATTAGTTTTGACAGCGATGGACACCATGGTTACAAATCACCTTTAAGTTTATATTTTTTATTTAGGAGTAACGACCATGGACAAGTTTCCAAGAGTTCACCGGCTGCCCCCCTATGTGTTTGCCAAGGTGAACGAACTGAAAATGCAGATGCGCCACGAAGGTGAGGATATCATCGACCTTGGCATGGGGAACCCAGACCTCCCCACCCCCCAGCACATTGTAGACAAACTGGTTGAAGCGGCGCAGAAGCCCGCCAACCATCGCTACAGCGCGTCAAGGGGAATCAAGGGCCTCCGCAGGGAGATGGCGCTTTGGTATAAAAGAAGATATGGCGTTGAACTGGATTATGATCAGGAAGTGGTCGTTACCATGGGCGCCAAAGAGGGGCTGGCGCACCTGGCGCTGGTCATGCTTTCACCCGGTGATGTAGTTTTCGCACCGGACCCGTCTTATCCCATCCACCCGTACGCAAGTATTATTGCCGGGGCGGATGTAAGACGTATTCCCATCGGCGCTGACCGTGATTTCTTTGAAGATCTGGAACTGGCAATGCGCCAGACATGGCCCAGACCGAAACTGCTGATCATCAACTACCCGCACAACCCTACCGGAGTGACTGCGGATATTCCGTTCTTTGAAAGAATTGTCGACTTCTGCAAAGAAAACGACCTGCTTGTAATTCACGACCTCGCATATGCCGACTTCACCTTTGACGGCTATGAAGCACCCAGCTTCCTGCAGGCTCGCGGAGCTAAAGACGTAGGGGTAGAATTCTTCTCCCTTTCCAAGAGCTACTCCATGCCCGGCTGGCGCGTGGGTTTCTGCTGCGGTAATCAGGAAATGGTACAGGCCCTGACCCGTATCAAGAGTTATCTGGACTACGGTCTGTTCCAGCCCATCCAGATTGCAGCCTGCCATGCCCTTTCCGGACCGCAGGAATGCGTTCGCGAAATCATGGATATTTATCAGGACCGCCGCGATGCACTCTGCGAAGGATTGCAGCGTATCGGCTGGGATGTAACACCGCCAAAAGCCACCCAGTTTATCTGGGCACCGATCCCTGAGCAGTTCAAACATCTCGGCTCGGTGGAATTTTCCAAGCTACTGCTGCGCGAATGTAAAGTAGCTGTTGCCCCCGGACTCGGCTTCGGACACTACGGAGATGACCATGTCCGCATGGCCCTCGTAGAGAACCGGCAACGAATAAATCAGGCTATACGAGGCATGAAAGACCTATTTGCAAAAGGGTAAAAGATAATTATTCAAATTTCTGGCAGGTTGCGGTATAAAGCAGCCTGCCAGTTTTTTTTGAAACATGAGAAATGAATTAATGAGGTTTTAATGCAGACTGTTAAGCTTGCCATTGCCGGATTCGGCACTGTCGGAACCGGACTCGCCCGGATTTTGGAAGAAAACGAAGATGTGATCCTCGCCCGCTGCGGGAAAAAATTCGAGATTACATCCGTTCTAGTCCGTGACGTAAACAAAAAAAGGGATTTCCTGCCCGGACCTGAAGTAAAATTCACCGCCGATCCCGATGAATTCACATCCAGCCCGGATGTAGACATCGTAGTGGAACTAATGGGCGGCACGACCGTGGCCAAAGAAATTGTTATCAAAGCCCTTAAAGCAGGCAAGCACGTAGTCACTGCCAACAAGCATCTGCTGGCTGAACACGGCATTGAACTTTTTGATATTGCTGCTCAGAATAAAGTCGGCCTGTACTACGAATCCAGCGTTGCCGGCGGTATTCCCATCATTCAGTCCATCAAGGAATCATTGGCCGGGAACCGCATCAAATCCATAGTCGGGATTCTCAACGGAACCGCCAACTATATCCTGTCTGAAATGTCCACCAACGGTCTGGAATTCGATACAGCACTGGCCCAAGCTAAAGAACTGGGCTACGCCGAAGCAGACCCGACCTTTGACATTGAAGGCATCGATGCAGCGCACAAGGTGTGTGTGTTGACCCGTATTGCTTACGGCAAGGACTATCCCCTTTCCGAACTGCCCATTGAAGGCATCACCAGAGTCGAAGGTCAGGACATCCGTTTTGCACGCGAGTTCGGTTACCGCGTCAAACTTATCGGCGCAGTACAGGATGTGGGCGGCAAACTGGAAGCCGGAGTATTTCCCGCACTTGTAAAATACACCCTGTTGCTTGCCCGCGTCGGCGGAAACTACAACGCCGTCCGCGTTGAAGGCAATGCAGTAGGTCCCGCATTTTTCCACGGTCAGGGCGCTGGCTCACTTCCCACCGGAAGCGCAGTACTGGCTGACATCATGGCCCTCGCAAAGACCGACACTCCGGATAACACCGGATTCTGCAATGCTCCCATAGAAAAAGCAAACATCCTGCCACCGGAACTGGCGACTTCGGAATACTACTTCCGCTTCACTGTTCAGGACAAAGCGGGTGTTATGGCTTCTCTGTCCAAGTGCCTTGCTGAGCACAACATTTCCATTGCGCAGGCAGTACAGAAAGGCAATCCTGATGAAAAGGACATCCCGGTAGTATTTACCACCCACAAGGCCAGCACCAAGGACGTGCACGCAGCCATCGAAGAAATCGATAGCATGCCCTTTATCACCAAGCCGACTATGTCCATGCGCATTTTAAAAGGATAGCTTTTACTTATGAAACTTCTTTTTCTCATTGCTGACGGAATGGGCGGTTGGCCCATTGAAGAACTCGGTAACAAAACCACCCTTGCTGCCGCCAATACTCCGAATATGGATATGCTGGCCGGGAAAGGTTTGATCGGTACCTGCCGGACCGTGCCCAAGGGCATGGCTCCCGGTTCCGATGTTGCCAACATGTCATTGCTTGGTTTCGACCCCGCCACCTATCACACCGGACGTGGTCCAATTGAAGCCGCAGCTCAAGGACTTCAACTTGATCCTGATGATTTGGTCTGGCGCATGAATCTGGTTAATCTTTCCGAATTCGATGAAAACGGAACCATGTACGACTACTCTGCCGGACACATCGGAACCGATAAATCAGTACCGCTGGTGGAAAAACTTCAGGCCGAGCTTGGCAATGATGAATTCACTTTCTACCCCGGCATCCAATACCGCCACCTGCTGGTCCACAAAGGAGGTGCCAAGAAGATGGAAGCGGGCCTGAATATCCGTCCGCCCCACGACCTCACTGACAAGCCCATTGACGAAGACATTCGCGAATTCGCCAAGAGCCCGCTTATGGACAAGCTGGTCCGGGATGCAGTGGATGTGCTTGCCGACAACGGAACCAAAGCTGTATCCATTTGGCCTTGGGGACAGGGCCGTCCGCTGATCCTGCCGCCTTTTGAAGAAAAGTTCGGCATGAAGGGTGCTGTGATTTCTGCAGTTGACCTGATCAAAGGACTGGGTAATGCTTCCGGCATGGAAGTTATTGACGTGGAAGGAGCCACCGGACTGGTGGATACCAACTACGAAGGCAAGGTCGAAGCGGCCCTGAGATTCCTTGAACATGGTGATTTTGTCTACGTACACCTTGAAGGGCCGGATGAATCCGGTCACATGGGCAGTGTGGAAGATAAAATCAAATCCATTGAACGTTTTGATTCACGCATTGTGGCTCCCCTGCTGGAAAAATATCCGCTGGACAAAGCCAATTACGTGATCACCTGCGACCACTTTACCCCAATTGAAACCAGAACCCACGATGAAACCCCGGTTCCCTTCATCATGACTTCGCCGCGGCTTATTCCTTCCGGCGAGAAGTCATTCACCGAAGAAACCGCAGACCGGACCGGAATCATCATCCCTGATGGACACGATTTCATGCAATGGGTGCTGAATAAGACAAGATAATCATGAACACCGAATTCCCGACACCGCATTCATGGCTGACACATAGTGTTTCCTATGGTGAGACCGATGCCATGGGTGTGGTTTATTATGCAGAATATCTGCACTTTTTTGAGCGGTCCCGTTCGCTTTTCATCCGCGAACGGGGCATGAGCTATGCCGAAGTTGAAGAGCGCGGCATCTACCTGCCCGTACGCGAGGCCAATTGCCGTTACCGCATCCCGGCCCAATACGATGACCAGCTTGATATTCAAGTAGGCATCAGTGAATGGAAACGCGCTTCCATCAAGTTCACCTACAACATCTACAAAGATGAACGCTCAACGCTCATCGCGACCGGATTCACCGAGCACGCTTGCGTCAACAATGACGGCAGGCCGGTTCGTGTTCCTGAGTGGCTACGCGAAATATTTTAATGTCTCCGACGGCCCTTCGGGGACCAAAGAACCCTTTTAAAAAAGGGTTCTCTGGACTCTCCTAAAACTTTTATTATGCTTCGCAACGTGTTGCATAAAAAGTTCTCTATTTTAATTTACTTCTCAAATATCCAAAACAAAGGCGCATCCCTACTAAAATTTTTTGGGATTCTTAAACCCTTTTTTTAAAGAGGGTTTAAGGCCCCCGGCAGGGTCGCCGAAGGCATAATCATGTATTACGATGTTCATACTCATGCATTCCACCCTAAAATTGCCGACAAGGTAATCCAGCAACTCCACGACCACTACGGCATCACAGCAGTAGGCAACGGTCACCCTGAAGACCTTCTGAACCGCGCGACACGCGCAGGATTGGACAGGGTCATAATTCATACCGCTGCAACCGCCCCGGATCAGGTCATTCCTGCTAACAACTGGTCTATTGAACTGGCAAAATCAGACGAGCGCATTGTCACCTTCGGGACCATGCACCCGGATTATGCTGACCCGGAAAAAGAAATCGCAAGACTGGAACGAAACGGCATTAAGGGACTGAAATTCCACCCTGACTTTCAGGGCTTCTTTATGGATGACCGAAAATTCTACCGCATAATGGAAATGGCGCAGGACCGCTTTGTATGCATGTTCCACATAGGGGACAGGCTGCCACCGGAAAAGAATCCATCCTGTCCGCTCAAACTGAAGAAGCTGCTACAGAACTTCCCACGCCTCAAAGCCATCGGCGCACATATGGGCGGCTTGTACCATTGGAAAATGGTTGCCGAGGAACTGGCAGGAATGGATGTTTATTTCGATACATCAAGCTGCCTGCCCTTCATGGATAAGGAAGTACTTTACAAGATAATCGAAAGACACCCGCGCGAACGGATTCTGTTCGGCAGCGACTATCCGCTCTTTGATCCGCAGGATTCAATGAAAGAATTACAGCACGCACTCAAACTGAAAGACAGCGAACTGGAACAGCATATGAGCGCAGTAGAAGAATTACTCGCATAAAATAAACGCACAGGGGCAACCCTGTGCGTTTATTCTTTTGCAGCGTGCTTACCCATAAAATAGACCACCAAGTGGCTGAACGGCCTTATCAGATTGAAATAAACAGGCCCGGTCCAATGTTTGTAATGCACGATTGTAAACACATGGTAATGATGTAAACCAGCTGAAGCAGGTTCTGAAACTACGCCGATATATCCTATAAGATGCTTATCCTCGGCCGCGCCGATCCAAAATCGATCAGCTTTAAAATCAACTGAATCAAAAAAATCCACCTTGCCGCCACGGTTAAAATCATAGTCAGAGACTTCAAGACCGTGATCCATGAACTCATCATGTTTCAGCCCCATCACTCCGGCCAGCACGCCTCTGACTTTGTAAAGAAAAGTAAGCCACCCCGGTTTATAGGCCATCAATCGGATCAGAAAATCTTCCATATCGCGCCCACTGTCAAAGCCCACTCCGTAGATATGATCTGCATCAGCGCAGATTTTCTCCAATTGGGGAATTGAACTTACAATTGCTGCTGACTTACTCATGGATTCATCCTCCCTGCTTCAAGACCTTCAATGCGCACCACCTCAAACTCACGAACCATATTCATGTCTTTCCAAAGCAAAGCATGTCCTTTAAAAAAACGGTACATGCTTACTTTGCCAAGGAAATGATCAATCTCGCTCTGAGTAGCCTTTCGACGCCCCCCTGTCCTGCAAAAAAGCCTAAGTGCAGGCTGAGATGGAAACCGCCCTTTCCACAAAGATTTAATCCAAAATCCCGCTCCCGGATGCGCTGCCATAAGGGTCATACGAGCATCACGTTCAATGTTTTCACGCATCGTTTTTGGAAATTTTTCAAAATAATATCCCTTACCCTCTCCTGTGAATGACACTGAGCCGATAGGTGAAATCCTAGGAAAACCATCAGCATCTACTGTGCCGAGTGACGCATGCTTCACTTGGCCAAAAAGCTCTTCAACTTCATTCCATAAAATATCTGACTGCATGATACAAACTCCCATTTTATTTCGCAGGAATTTTGTACAACTCCTGCTTCATTGTTTTGAGAATACGGCTGTGGTCATCTTCCGAGATATTGTCCCCCATCATGCGAACACCAAGAAACATTGAGTAACTTATTTTTGAAAGCAGCACTGCCCGTTCATGATCTCCGCCGACCTCTTCAAAAATAGAACGCAAATATTCAATTCGCATACTGTCAACCTGCTCGATACACTTCTGTGCAAGCGGATCATGTAAAGCCCACGCCCTGATACTGGTTTCTGTCCCTGATGGCAGCTTATGCGATTTTTCGACTATCAAATTGAAGCGTTCAACGGCATCAACGCCCTCGTCTGCTGCTTCGATACTGGCAAGCGTCCAGCCCTTCACCCAATGCTCAAGCATCCTCTCCAGAAAATCTGCGCGATTCTTGAAGTGATGGTAAAACGAGCCCTTCGTAACTTTTAATTTCCGGCAAAGGGCATCAATCGTGAGTTGCTGTACACTGTCAGTTTCAAGCAACTTCAATCCCGCACCAAGCAAATCTGCAGCACAATGCCGGGATTCATTCTTCTCCGTTTTCTTTGTCATCCTCACCTCCATAAAACAATACCATACCGTATGGTATGTACAAATTATACAAAACATAAAATCAAGTCAAGATGCAAACGCGACAAAAAAAAGCCGTCTGTGGGGCAACCACAGACGGCTTTAGCGAACAACTTCGAAAAGTTATGAAATACTTTCTAGTTGTGTGCTCTTTCCTGCTTGGGGTGACATGCGTTGTTTGCACAAGGAGCAGTAGCGATGTCAGTCTCGCCAGCCTTGTTCATCTTCACATGGCAACCACGACAGCTGATGTCACTCTGAAGGGTATGGAACGCCTTGAAGTAAGAGTGAGGTGCTGCTTTCTGTTTCAGGTTGTCGTGACAACCGGGAGCTGCACAGCTTTTGATCTGAGACTTACCATCCCAAGTGTGGTGACACTTAGAACAGTTAACGTCCTGATGGTCAAAGTGAGAGAATTTGACCGGAGTAAACCGAACCTGATTCAGCACTTCAGGACGTTTGAATTCGAGATTTACGGGAAACCTTACAACCAGCTCTTCGGAAACGATTTCTACTTTCTCATTACCGGAAATGCTTGCAATCTCCTCACTAAGATTGCTGGTCGCAGTTGAGTACACAATTACGAGAACGGCAAAGACAACAGCCGCTCCAACATACAGAAAATTAGTCTTCATTCTATTCCTCCTCATGAAAGTCGTACCTTCCTACTCAAAATCAGGGATTATTTCAATAAAAATACGTAGATGTACATACTATGCAACGCCCGAAAACAGCGGTTTGAGAGACTACACAACACAGATTGGGAAAATTTTCACACAAGTCGGTTTTATGTAAAACAAACACAATAAACCACAAAACAACTACAACTAAGCATATAAATATAATTTTACACAGCTCAACTGGCAAAAGTTATATTCAGTAAGTCTAGATTTGGTAATTTTTGCACAAAAACATAAGCAAAATTAACAAAACTAATATCCACTTATTTCACACTAGAATCAAAAAAAACTTCACATTTTTTCTATAATGATAAACTTACCTTCCCTGTCCTGAATAACGGACATTCACAGATGGGAATTTATACCCCGTTTTATATTCAAAACAATAAAAAGCCCCTCTTTGTTACACAAAGAAGGGCTTACATTTATTAAGCGTATATTTTGATCAAAAATCCGGAAAAACTACTCGCGCACACCGGCCATAAGCAAACCAATGTTGTCTACTTTCGCTTTATCATTAACTGAGAATTCATCCATGATCTGGCCACAATACATGACAGCCACACGGTCAGCCAACTGCAACGCTTCGCCAAGATCTCCAGTCACGAGCAGGACACCGGCCATTTTGCGGGCCTCAAGAAGTCTGTTCCAGACTTCCTCGGTAGCAGAAATATCCAGCCCCTGTGTAGGCTGTTCCGCAACGATAAGATGCGGCTGACGGTAAAGTTCACGTGCCAGCACCATCTTCTGCAAGTTACCACCGGAAAGCTGCCATGCCAGAGCGCGAATACGGCCGGGACGGACATCATATTCCTCGACCAGCTCTTCAGCCACCTTGGCAGCTTTATCGTGCTGCAACAGCGGCCCTGCGGAAAATCCCTGACGGGTGGTTAAAAGCAGGTTATCCACCAGATCAAGGTTGCGGGCAGTAGCAAGATCAAGACGGTCTTCAGGAATGTAAGACATGGAATTATTCCAAGTCATTTCAGCAAAGAACTTCCGCCACGGCTTGCCCATGATAAAAATTGTATCTTTGGGAGGCTTGCGCATACCGCAAACACCTTCCACAAGCTCCTGTTGTCCGTTACCGGCAACACCGACAATAGCAACAACCTCACCTTTGCGCACATCAAGATTAATATCGCGCAAGCCGATTCCGGTCATATTCTTTACTTCCAGAACCTTCTCGCCGACCTCAACCTCTTCCTTGTCCACTTCAAGGATGACTTCCTTACCAACCATGCGGCAAGCCAGATCAGCCTTGGAAGTAATCTTGTCGCGGGGAACCTCGGCATCGATGTTACCACGGCGCAAAATAGCGACCTCATCGGCAATGGCCATAACTTCTTCAAGCTTGTGGCTGATGAAGACTACAGACTTGCCCTGACGGGTCATTGCCCAGAGAGCTTCGAAAAGACGGAAAGCTTCGCGGGGAGTGAGAACCGCGGTGGGTTCATCGAAAATCAACACCCTGCTCTCACGATAAAGGAGCTTGAGAATTTCCACGCGCTGTTTCTCACCCATAGAAAGGGTTGAAACTTTGGCGGAAGGATCGATCTCAAGTTCATAATCTTCTGCAAGCTTACGTACCCTTGCTTCCATCTCCTTGGGGTTGACGAAGAAACCGCCTTCCTGACCAAGCAGCACGTTCTGGGCTACGGTCATGGTATCGACCAGCATGAAATGCTGGTAAACCATTCCGACCCCGGCTTTAATGGCGTCTTTGGAGTTGGAGAAGTCAACGCGCTTGCCGTCAACTTCAATATATCCTTCGTCAGGACGGAAACGCCCTGCAAGCATGGACATAAGAGTACTCTTACCCGCTCCGTTCTCACCAAGCAGTGCCTTGATGCGGCCGGGATAGAGATCAAGTGAAATATTATTGTTAGCGACAACCTTACCGAAGCGCTTGGTAATGCCCTTCAAAGAAATAAGCGGAGCGCAACCTTCAAAACCGGTAGCCTTCTGGCATTCGGGACGGGTGAAATCCTGATGTGAACTCATTGCTACCACCTATCCTTCAGGCTCGATGTTGATTCCCAGGTGTGCGGGAGCATTACCGCTGCGTCCCCGCATAGCGGAGAAGATCAGCACCAAAATAGTCAGCGCATAAGGCAGCATCAGCAGTAAGGATGACGGGATATGGGTTCCTACAGCCTGCAAACGGAGCTGGAATGCCATGACTCCACCAAAAAGGTAAGCACCGAAAACAGCACGTCCCGGTCTCCAGAAAGCAAAAATAACCAATGCAACAGCGATCCAGCCGCGTCCACCGGAAAGGCCGTTGGCCCAGAGGTGGGTGTAGGCAAGGGAAAGATAAGAACCGCCCAGACCAATAAAAAAGCCACCGCCAAGCAGAGCAATCCAGCGCAGGCGAATGGCTTTGAGTCCCACGGCTGCGGCTGCAGCGGGCTTCTCACCTACGGCAGAGATAGCCAGACCGAGACTGGTGCGGTTAATGAAGAGCATAAACAGCATAGGAACCAGATAAGAAACATAGACAAGGGCGTCCTGCTTGAAGAAGATATCCCCGATATAAGGGAGGGAGGAAAGCACGGGAAAGCTGAACTTGTCAAAACCCTCAGTAGCGGTACCGATATACGGAGTGCCAAGGAAGTTACAAAGCCCCACACCGAGGATGGTCAACGCCAGACCGGAAACAACCTGGTTGCCGAGGCAGGTAATACAAACAATACCGTGCAGCGCAGCCATAAATGTTCCGGCAATACCTCCGGCTATGAATCCAAGCCACGGATTTCCAGTGGTCAGAGTAACAAAAAAGGCCGCAAAAGCCGCCATGCTCATCATACCTTCGACACCGAGGTTGAGCACTCCGCCCTTCTCAGTGAGAATTTCACCAAGAGTAGCGTAGAGGATCGGTGTACCGGACTGCACAGTGGCAGCCAGCAGGGGGACAATAAAACTTTCCAACATTATATCACCCGACTACTTCTTCTTAACAATCTTATATGTAACCAGCATCTGTCCCGCAAGAACGGACATGAGAATCAGCCCTTCCATAATGGAACCGAAAGATGCCGGGGTCTGCAATTCAAGCTGCATATTCTCAACACCTACGCGCAGTGCTGCGAGCAGGTAAGCGGAAATACCTATGTACAGGGGATGCAGTCTGGCAAGCCATGCAACAACAATAGCAGTGTAACCGTAGCCGACCATGATGGAGGGCTGCAGCCTGTTGATGGTGGCAGAAGCTTCAATGCATCCGGCCCATCCAGCCAATGCGCCGGAGATAGCCATAACAAGAATGGTCAGCATTCCGTACGGCAGGCGGGAGTACATAGCGATACGCTCGCCTTCCCCCGCAACCTTGATCTCGAACCCGAGGCGGGTAAAACGCATGAACGCCCACATAGCAATACCGGAACCGACACAAACCGCAAAACCCCAGTGCAGACGGGAATCGCCGATCTGACCGATGATAGCACCGGGAGTAAATTCGGGAGTAACCGGAAAACCGAAACTGGCCGGGTCTTTCCATGCGCCGAACACGAGGTATTGAAGCAGCAGGATAGCAATGTAGTTGAGCATCAGGGTGGAGATAATCTCATTGACCTGCAATTTGAGCCGCAGAATGGCCGGGACGTAAGCCCAGAAAGCCCCGAATATCGCAGCGCAGATAAACATGAGCGGCATGAGCAGGAAGCCGGGCAGATCAGGAAAAGTAAGCGCGGCCCATGTAGCCCCGATTGCGCCGAGCGCAAACTGGCCTTCAGCCCCGATATTCCAGACCTGCATCCTGAAGGCAGTAGCTACACCCAGTGCACAGAGAAAAATGGGAATAGATTTTAAAAGGGCATCTTCCAAAGCCCATGAAGCACCAAAAGACCCCTGCCAGAGCACGAGGAGTCCTTGTACAGCAGATTTTCCCTGCAATTCAAGCAGGAGCGCGCTGATCCCGAAAGATAGAACCAGAGCGCCCACGATAATAATCGGGGCGCCCCAGTTCCAGGGTTCGTCACGCTTTTGTAAGCGATAACCCAACATAAATTATTACTTGGTGTTTCCGATTACGCCTTCAACAAACCACATCATACCGAGCATTTCGGGATCGGTCATGGTTTTTCCGGCCGGAACCATTTCTTTACCGTTCTGGTCCTTGAGGGGACCTACGAAAATTGCGTTTTTGCCTTCAACAATAGCTTTCTTGGCTTCAGCAACTTTGTCCTTAACATTCTGGGGAACCATGGGACCGTAAGGAGCGATATCTACGATGCCCTGATCCATGCCCCACCACAGGGACTCGTTACCCTGCCAAACGCCGTCACGCAGCTGCTCAACAGCATTCTTGAAGAGAGGTGCCCAGTTCCAGACAGCAGCGGTCAGGTGAGCCTTGGGAGCCATTTTGGACATATCGGAGTTGTAAGCAATGGAGTACTTGCCGCGTTCCTGAGCTGCTTCCTGAGGACCGGGGGAATCCTGATGCTGGGTGATAACGTCAGCTTTCATATCCAGAAGAGAGATAGCTGCGTCTTTTTCCAGTGCAGGATCGTACCAGGTCTTGGTCCATACTACGCGAACAGTAGCTTCGGGGTTAACTGAACGTACACCGAGGGTGAAAGCGTTGATGCCGCGGATAACTTCAGGGATGGGGAAAGCAGCAACGTAACCGATTACGTTGGACTTAGTCATCATACCAGCAACGATACCGGTCAGGTAACGAGCCTGATACATGCGGCCAAAGTAGTTGCTCATGTTAGGGGTGGTTTTGAAACCGGAGCAATGCATGAATGCGGTCTTGGGAAATTTTTTGGAAACTTTAACCATGGGATCCATGTAACCGAAGCTGGTACCGATAACCATGTCGTAACCTTTACGTGCGAAGTTCAGTACTACGCGCTCGGAGTCCGGACCTTCAGCAACGGATTCAACATAGGAAGTCTCAACCCAGGGAAGGGCGTCGATAGCCTTACGGCCCTGATCCTGTGCATAAGAGTAACCTTCGTCACCCACGGGAGAAATGTAAACAAAACCGACTTTAACTTTGTCCTTCTTAGCACCGGCAAACGCAACGGATGCCAGCATCACGGACATGGCTGCAACAACAGCCATAAGCAGAACTTTACGCATCATCCACTCCTTGAGAATTTGTTAGTAAACCCTGTTGAAGTTCCGTATCAACGAACCTTCCCCTAAATGTGAAAACAAAAAAACAAATACACAACCAGCCCCCGGACTCCCTGCGTCCGGCAGCTGGAAATGCAAATGTCTGTAAACCTGAACCGAATTAAAGCCGCGAAAGACTTTAACTATTGTTTTCCTGAGAAACCTTCACGATGGGCTGTGCAAATTGAGTTTCGCTGTCCCACGGGAAGAGAATCCAAGTATCCTGACTTACTTCTGTGATGAAGGTATCCACTAAAGGACGGCCTTCCGGTTTGGCGTAAACCGTGGCGAAATGGGCCTTGGGAACCATTTCCCGGACCAGTCTGGCGGTGCCTCCGGTATCAACGAGATCGTCGACCAGAAGCCAGCCTTCTCCATCGCCTTTGAAATCTTTAAGCACAGTGGCTTTCTTTTCCTGAACTTTCCAATCATAAGTGGAAATGCAGACGGTGTCGATAAGTCTTATATCGAGTTCGCGAGCCAGAATCGCCGCAGGAACAAGTCCGCCGCGGGTAATGGCAAGGATACCTTCAAAAGGACCTTTTTCGAGCAACCGCCAGGACAAAGCCCTGCAATCCCGGTGCAGCTGTTCCCATGAAATGGGGTACATTTTATTATATCTGTCTGCCTTGGACAATTTATCTTCTCCTTAATTTCCATGCATGCACGCGGTTTCCCTAGCCCAAGGAATGGACAAGAGCAACATAAAAATAAACGCAATTCCACATTTATGGAAATTCAGGTGTATTTTCTATCAGCTCAGATAGGCCTCAATTACCGTAAAATAACAGTTTAAACAGCAACCAATCTTTTAACAGCAGAAAACTCATCCCGTCTACCCTGAGCGGCCACTGACAAAACACCTCTGGAGCCATTATTTATTTTTGATTTTACATAAAACACTGGCAAGGATAAAAGAATAATTGGAGCTGAGAAAATCCGATCAACTCAAAATTAAAGGTTAATGCTTATGAGATTTCAGGATGCCGCCCGATTGCGTTACAAAATAACCATCCCGCTTATTCTTGTGCTGGCTCTCGCTGCACTTTATCTTTTTCACACTATAGTAATAGAACGCAAAAACCTGCTGGATACCCAGAATCTACTCAGCGGATTGCGCACAACATCCGTAGAAATACTGACAGCACCCGCAGGCATGCAGCATGAATCGACTATAAGGATTTTCAAATCCATTCTTGAAGAATTACAAAGCTACCCTGCGGACAGCCGCTTAACCAATCTGCTGAACAACGAAGAGTCCAACTTTTTTGCTTCGGCGGACACTTTTCTTAAAGCCGCTGCATCAGGCGACAATAAAGTGATTAACATCGCTACACGGGAACTGGATTCATCCATAGGCATGGTTTCAGGAGATATCAACAAGATCTCTGACGACCTTCATGTAAACATGGTGAAATATGAATATGGAATCCTTTTCATGATCTGCATCCTCGCGGCATTGCACCACTTCCTTGTAGACTCCCCCATGCGAGAAGAATTAATCAGATGCGCCCGTGAAAAGGAAGTCAGCAAATCAACTATCAAAAAACTTGCTGAAAGGGATACCCTGACCAACCTTCCCGGCAGGATGAAATTCTACGAGGAAGCGGAAAAGGCTGTATCCTCCGCTACAAGATACGGCTCAGACCTCGCCCTAATAAAAATGGATATTCACGACTTTAAAACCATCAACCAAAAACACGGTCAGAAGGCCGGCGATAAAATTCTGGCAGGATTTGCGCGTGTGGTACGCAAAAATTTAAGACGACCGGACAGCTTCTTCCGTGTTGGAGGTGATAAGTTCATCATCCTCGCTCCGCATACAAGTGCAACTAATGCCAAGAATCTTACTGAAAAAATCAACAAGCTTGTTTCGACGACTAAACTCCTGAAGACTATTCCTTTCATGATGAATACCGGAATCGCCATGTGCGATCAGGGGGAAACAGGAGAATCCCTGCTCAAAAAAGTCGATCTGGCTTTGAATGAATCCAAGAAATATGGTCCCGGAACCGTTTACACCCACCCAGAACCTGTAAAACCTACTGAGAAATAAAATGATAAAGCCAAGATTTATTGTTGCTGTCTTTGCTGTCGCCCTTTTTCTGGGCCTTGCAGCCTGTTCCACCCACAAACCTGTTCCTGCCCCGGCAAAAACGGATCTAAAACTCAAAACAGGCCAGATTCCCCTGCGCGATTTCTTTAAGAATCCCGAGGCGGCAGGCTTTACAATCTCCCCGGATGGCAACAAGATTGCTTGGCTGGCACCTTGGAAAGACCGGCTCAATATTTTTGTAAAAGACCTTTCCAGCGATAAAACGACCAGAGTGACCAGTGCAACCCAAAGGGATATTTACGGCTATTTCTGGGCTGGAAGCGAACGTATTGTCTTCGGACAGGATTCAGGTGGAGATGAAAATGTGCATACTTTTTCAGCCGCCATTGACGGCAGCGGGGAGAAAGACCTGACCCCGTTTGAAAATACACGCACCAACCTGCTGGACGAGCTAGAGGGCGATGACGATCACATCCTGATCACTATCAACAAGGACGACCCCAGACTCTTTGATGTTTATAAACTCAACATCGTCACTGGCGATCTCAAACTTGAAGCCCGAAATCCCGGTGATGTCAGCGGTTGGATGACCGATCATAACGGCACAGTGCGCCTTGCTGTTGCCAGCCGCAACGGTCAGAACGTCATCCTGTATAGGAAAAATGCAAATGACTTATTCCGGCCGATCATGAGTATGGATTTCAGAACAGCATTCGCTCCCTTGCTTTTTGATTTCAAAAACGAAAAATTCTACGTCAGCACCAATATCGACCGCGATAAACAGGCCATCTATCTTTTCGACCCGGCGACTCTGAAGTTGGAACACCTTGTTTTCGAACACCCGGATGTGGACGTTGTACAGCTTCTCTACTCTAAAACACGTAAGGTAATTACCGGAGCGGGATTCTATACTGATAAGCATCATTATGTCTTTTTTGATGATAAGCGAGAAGAGGTTCAAGCCGATTTGGAGGCAATGCTACCCGGACATGAGGTGATCATCACTGATGCGAACAAGGATGAATCCAAATGCATTGTCCGTACTTACTCTGACCGCAGCCTCGGTGCCGGTTATATATATGATATTGAGAACAAGCAGCTCGAAAAAATTGCAAAAGTCAGCCCGTGGTTTGATCAGTCTAAATTGGCTGAAATGAAACCGGTATCCTTCACTTCGCGTGACGGGTTGACCATCAACGGATATTTAAGCCTGCCGAAAGGAAAAGAGGCTAAGAACCTGCCGATACTCATCAATCCTCACGGCGGCCCTTGGGCCAGAGATTATTGGGGATTCAATCCCGAAGTGCAATTCTTGACCAACCGAGGTATTGCAGTAATGCAGGTCAACTTCCGGGGTTCCGTGGGATATGGCCGAGAATTCTGGGAAAAAGGGTTCAAGCAGTGGGGCCTCAACATGCAGAACGACCTGACTGATGCAGTCAACTGGCTTATAGATCAAGGCATTGCCGATCCTGAACGGGTTGCCATTTACGGTGCATCATACGGAGGATACGCCACTCTTGGCGGACTGACCTTTACCCCAGACCTGTATGCCTGCGGCATCGACTACGTCGGCCCGTCCAACCTGTTCACCCTGCTTGAGACCCTGCCTCCGTACTGGGAGACCGAAAAGGAAGAATTCTACATTAAGGTCGGTGATCCGGTACGAGACTACAAGCTTCTGCGCAAAGTCTCACCGGTATTCCATGCGGACAAAATCAAGGCCCCGCTTTTTGTAGCTCAGGGAGCCAACGACCCGCGCGTGAAAAAGGCCGAATCCGATCAGATAGTCAAAGCCCTGCGGGACCGCGGCGTGGCAGTGGAATACATGGTTAAGGATAACGAAGGTCACGGTTTCCAGAATCAGGAAAACCGCTTTGATTTCTATGAAGCCATGGAAAAGTTCTTGGACGAGCATTTGCTGCAATAAGCTGAAAAGACTCTGCACTATATGGCTGAAAGCATCCACTAATACGGATTGCTTTCAGCCTTTTTTACTGGCATCTTTTAATTTAGCATATCCTTGCACTAAAACAACCTCATAATGTATACTTAAATAGGCTCCACTTATAAAAATAGAATTTTCTTATACTGACTGAATCTGCTTTACGTACACATGGGGAGAAACAGCAATGAAAAGAGAGCGAACCTTTTGGATCAACAAGCTGCTAATATTCTGCATTGCTTTAAGCTATATCTTCCTGTCCCTTTTAGTAGACATCGCTTACTCCCAAAAAACTCACCCACAACAGCCGGAAACAATTCTGGTACTCCACTCATATTCAAACGACTTCCAGTGGACTAACGGTCTAAACCAAGGGATTATTGACGGATTCAAAGAACTGAACCGCCCCACTCTTTTCAGAGTGGAGTTTATGGACACCAAAAATATATACAACAAGACATACATCAACTCCCTGTTCACTATTTACAAACAAAAATATGCAAAAGCCCAACCCGATGGAATCATCGTCAGCGACAACAATGCCTTAAGTTTTATCGAAGAACACGGCGAAGAACTTTTCCCCGGAGTTCCGGTGGTTGCTTGTGGAATTAATAAGGCCGTTCCACCGGCTACAAATTCACAAATCAAGAGTATTATCGTTGAGCAGGCAGACCATGGTGAAACTATCCGACAGGCACACCTGATCAGACCTGACGCCCAGAGAGTATTTGTAATTTATGATTCCACCCCAACCGGAATCAGCATTGCCGAAGAAATCCGCACTATTAATGAAACAAACGAAACAGCCATTCCGGTCGAATATATAACCGAAATGAGTTTTGATGAATTAAAACATTTTGCTTCTACCCGCAGAAAAAACGACTTCCTTTACCTGCTTCCTTTTTTCAGATCAGCAGATGGAAGAATCCTTCCGCAAGGAGATGCGGAAAAAGAACTTTCCGGAATTTCATCCGTACCAATACTGGTATCATGGGCATACCAGCTCAACACCGGCACATTGGGAGGAAACACCCTGCAACCCAATGAATTCGGGAAGCAAGCCGCACTCACTCTCGCACAAATTCTGCAAGGCAATATGGTTCCCCCATTTCAAAAAATCGCTACAACACAACAGAACATATATGATCACAAGACGTTGCAACGTTTCAATATCCCTGAAAGTAATCTCCCTGAAAATGCCATCATCATAAACAAACCGGTAAACTTTCTGGAAAAACATTCTTCAGTGCTGATTCCCGCCTCGGGTGCATTCACAGTTCTGCTCTGTATAGTGGCATTGCTGGCAATGAACCTGAAAAAACAAAAACTGCTCAACCAGAACAACCTGAAGATGATGGAGCTGGACAACGAAATCATTGAAACTCAACGCGAATTGGTCACAACCCTCGGAGAAGTTATTGAAGTCAGATCAAAGGAAACAGGGAATCATGTAAAAAGAGTAGCAAGTATTTCTCGCCTGCTAGGAGAAAAGCTTGGATTGGAAACAGCAGAACTAAAACTGCTTGAGGCAGCTTCCCCAATGCACGATGTCGGCAAAATAGGAATCCCTGAAACAATCCTCCACAAAAAAGGGAGACTAACAGACAAAGAATATGAAATAATCAAACAACATACTAACATTGGCAATGACATACTGAACAAATCCAAACGCGAGCTACTGAACACAGCACGTATAATTGCATCACAGCACCATGAACGCTGGGATGGAACGGGCTACCCTTACGGTTTACGGGGAAAAAATATTCATATCTATGCGCGTATAACCACACTTGCTGATATATATGACGCTATCTCTTCGGACCGGTGCTACAAAACCGCCTGGCCCGAAGAAAAGGTTTTTAAATATATTAAAGCAGAAAAAGGAAAAATATTTGATCCAAGTCTTGTTGATTTATTTTTTGAATATATTGACGAAATTAGAATTATTAGAAGTAAATACCCATCACAGTAGAGACTAGCGCCGCAACAGGGAAATACCGGAAATCTTATTGAAGGTCCGGACTGCAAAGGTATCGGTCATGCCGGAAACGTAGTCCACAATCTTCTGGGTATTCTGGTACACAGTAGCCTCGGTAGACGGAGCGTAAAGTTCCGGCAACAGTTTGACGGATTTTTTGCATTTCGCACCCAGTTTACCCTTGGTATGAATTTCAATAACTATGCGTCCCAGAAAATCCAGAATCTTCCATAGCACCTCATAAGCAGCAGCCTCGGTTTCAATAACTTCAGTGGAATTGTATACCTTCTCGATTGCAACTTTCTTGAGTCTGCTGAACTCCTTGGCCTTTCTGATTTCCTCAGTCAGACTGGAATTAAATTCTCCAGCAAGAATTTCCTGTTCATGATCGAAAAAGACTCCACACGAACTTTCAACCAACGCATTAATGGTGCAGGCCCGCAGATATTCCACCTGTTCTTTCTTGCCGGGAATGCGGTCAACTCGATCAATGATATCCGCCTTATTTTCAAGGATATCCAAGAAGATGCTGCGTAATTCATCAAATGAAATCAGATCAAGACGGTGCCCGTCTTCAATATCAATGACGTGATAGCAGATGTCATCCGCAGCCTCTACCAGATAGGCAAAAGGATGACGTACCCATTTTTTTTCTTCCAGTTCAATCAACCCAAGATGCTCGGCAACCTCAGCGTAAATGTCAGCTTCACTGGCGAAAACGCCAAACTTCTTCTTATCCTTGATATGCCCGGAGGCATAAGGATACTTGGTAAAAGCAGCCAAGGTTGCACAAGTCAGCTGCATCCCCCCTTTACTGTATGGTCGCTGCAAGGCGAGGATATTACGCAATCCCTGCGCATTACCCTCAAACCAGATGAAATCATTTCGCTGTTCTGCATCAACCATTGAGCAAAGCTCTGAACCAATTTCGGAAGATTGGAACCAATCCCGGATAACATCCTCACCGGAATGTCCGAAAGGCGGGTTGCCGATATCATGGGCAAGGCAGGCTGTAGCCACCACTGTTCCCGGTTCAGAGGAAATCAGATCAAGGTCGGGATATTTTTCCACCAGCCGACTGCCGACCATATTACCGAGAGAACGGCCCACGGAGGAAGTCTCAAGACTGTGGGTCAACCTAGTTCGCACATAATCACTGCGCGAAAGCGGAAACACCTGTGTCTTGTCCTGCAATCTTCTGAAAGCCGATGAAAAAATTATGCGGTCAAAATCGCGCTGAAATTCACTGCGGTCCTTATCTGCGTAGTCTGATTTTTCTTTCCCGATTCTCTGCTTGCTTAGTAACTTATTCCACTTCATTTACATTTTATCCTTTGACTACTCATCAAAATATTTTTTCTTTATCCGATCCAAGGTACCATCTAAACGCATTGCTTCAAGGGCCGCGTCAAATCTATCACGCAAGCGCCCCAATTTACGTTTTCTGGAAAAAGCAACATGAACAGCACTAATATTAACCGGAGGACCCAGCCTTCGAATCTGTCCCGCTACTCCCATTTTATGCATGGTATTCAAGGAGGAAAAAGTATCACCTACATAGATATCAAATCGACCCCGAAGAAGCTTCGCTATATTCATTTCCGGTGAAACGCCTACTTCAACATGTGACTCCGGAACTTCATTCTTAAAGAAGGAATCGACTTCCTTCCCATAACTGTACCCACTTACCACTCCGAATGAGCAGTTCCTAAGTTGATTCAAATCACCGTTAAAAACAAGAGGGGAATCTTTGCGTACGAAAAAAGAAATCTTCTCAGCTCGCACAGGTTCACTGAAAAACATTTTTTCAACCCGTTCAGGAAGTTTAAACGCGCCGAAAACACCATCCGCCTCTCCGGACATTCCCATTTTCAATGCCCGTGTCCATGGGATGAGCTCAATGTCCAGCTCTTCACCCATACGGCGGAAGCATTCTTCTATGACTTCAATATCGTAGCCTTTAAATGTACCATTCTGAGTATATGAATACGGCTCATACTCCAAAGAAACCAAAGAATACCCTTCCGCCCAGCTTGCTACGCTTACAAGTAAGACGCAAACAAACAAGGCGGCTAATAACGCGGTATTTTTAAATGTCTTAGGAGCCATATAGTGTTATTACCCTAAACCTACTCCCGATACAATGGATGTACTAAAACGCGCAAAACCTACCTACCCCCGATACGAAAACAAAAACTTCAAAATACTGCGCACCCGATCAGAAAATATTTTCTCACCAAGCAACTTTCCGGCAACTTTTTTATTCATCTCCGCAAGAGTCGGATAAGGATGGATAGCCCCTGCAAGCGTTGCAAGACCCACCTTGCCGTTCACAGCAGCCACCCACTCAGAGAGCAACTCTCCGGCATGGACCGCAGCAATCTGACATCCAATGGGCTTCTCTTTTTCATTAAGCAGCAACTTGATCCGGCCTCGTCCCTCACCTTCTGCAAGGGCACGGTCACTGGATGAAAATTCTTCAATTACTATCTTGTACTTAATCCCCGCCTTCTGCGCCGCCTTTTCATTCATACCAACACTCGCGAGTTCCGGGTCGGTATAAGTACACCAAGGCAACCAAGTGTAATCCGCCTTGCGCGGAATTTTAAAGACGGCATTTGAAACTACTACTCCGCCTTCATACCCTGCTGCGTGGGTAAAAAGATGCTTACCAGTAACATCCCCGGCAGCATAAATATTTGGAACAGAGGTGCGCATACGGGCATCCACCACAACAGAGCCATGCTCAAGTTTAACACCGAGACCCTCAAGACCCATACCGGAAGTATTTGACATACGCCCCATAGCAACAAGTAATTGCGAACCGGTAACGGTCATTTCTTCTCCACCGGATTCCAGCAGGACTTCGACACCTTCACCGCTGTTCCTGATCTCATGGACCGTTGAGCCAAGAATGAAACGTACCCCATCCTCAACCATACCTTCCATAACATAACTCGCCATATCATCATCTTCCCGGCTGAGAATCTGATTGCTGCGCTGGATGACCGTGACTCTGCTGCCCAAACGCTGGAACGACTGGGCCATTTCCACGGCTATGGGACCACCACCGAGCACTACTAGTGATTCAGGAAGTTCCTGCAAGGTAAAGATGTCTACATTGGTTAGATACGGAACTTCATCAATCCCTTTGATAGGCGGTACGGAAGGAGAAGAACCAGTGGCAAGCACCCACGAACGAGCCGAAACATTACTCCCATTTAAGGATACCAAGTGAGAATCGACAAAACGAGCTTTCCCGAAACGAACTTCGACTCCCAATGCATTGAACCGTTCCACGGAATCATGAACCTGAATGATGTCGATTACCTCGTTTATACGCTTGGCAACCTGTGCAAAGTCCACCGGGGACAGCTCAACTTCGGGCAGACCGAAATCACCTGCTCGGCCCATGAGATGGCGTACTCTGGCACTACGGATCAAAGTTTTGCTGGGCACACAACCATAATGCAGGCAATCCCCGCCAAGCTTATCTTCCTTATCGATCAGCAGGACCTTCACGCCAAGCTGGGCGGCCCCGGCAGCAATGGTCAGTCCGGCAGCTCCACCGCCAATGATGCCTAGGTCGTAGTCATACCTTGCCATACTATCTCCACTTTAAATATGCAGCACACCGCGTAAAGCAGCTCCGTAAAGCCCGCTCTCCTGATTGTCATTTAAGAAAACAGGGATCTGCTTCAAAAGATCACCCATGGAACTGGAATCTAAAAACTCTTCCATAAAAACAGACTGCTCAATGACAAATGGATTCTTAGCCACAATACCTCCGGCAATGTACAATCCTCCGGTGGCGCAAACAGTAATGGCATAATTGCGGCAGCAGCGGGCGGTAAAACGGGAATACCATTCAAGGGTCTTGCCGCCCTGCTTCATCTTCTCGGCAACCATCTTCGGTTCAAGATCTTCCCCTGTAAGGTAAAGGTGCAGCATGTTCAAACCGCGTCCGGTAAGCACTTCGTCACCACAGCAATAAGAAATTTTGCGTTTATCCATAACGAATTCACAAAAATCCAACTCGTCTGCAGTCTGGCAAGGAAAACTGATATGCCCGCCCTCGGACGGGACAGGCACATACCCCAATTCGGAGACTGGAACAGGGACCAAAGCACAATGGCCCAGTCCGGTACCGGCACCAATCACTCCCACCGTGCCAATCGGTGAAATCTCGACATCGTGGATAATCCGGCATCCTTCCACAGCCGGAGTACGGCAAGCGTAGGCTTGTGCGGCAAAATCATTGATCAGCACGGCAGCATTGAAACCGTATTTTTTATAACCGCCCCGAAAATCAACATCCCAATCTACATTGGTAACATTGCAATAAACGCCGCCAATAACCGGACCGGCCACGGCGATAACCGTGACATCAAAATCTGACGGCGAATACGGAAAATCACTCGCTGCCAGCATTTCCATGAGATGATCAAAGCTGCGTGCTTCAACACTGGAAAGCCAGACTGTTTCCTTCATGACCAGCTTATGGCCAGGACCGGACTCAAATGCGGCAAACCTACTGTTTGTGCCTCCAATATCAACGGCAAGAACAAGTCCCATTATAGCAATCCCCTGCTCTGAAAATTAATTATCTTTTCCCGATAAACTGACCGAAATTCTAATACATTCAGAGAAATAAATAAATGAGATTGATTCACTGCCCTTTTCCTTGTCAAAAACCGGACACAGAAAAGCCCGGTACGAACTGCCCCCTTTCGAGACGCCGCACCGGGCATAGTATTCAATTATGTTTGGAGATCTGTTCTATACGCCTACGAAGCCTTAGCCTTCACTAAAGGGACTTCATGCAGAATCTTGTCCTTGGACTTCTTCTCCTCCCGGCGCATCTTGATATACTTGCGGGTAATATTCCTGAGGGCTTCAGCTTTCTCTTCGCGGTCATCCACAACAAGGAAAGCTGCAAGTTTTCTTTCCAGTTTGTAGGGATTCTGCTCATTTTTAATTGCAATTACGCCATCAAGAATCATCTTCTGGTTAATCAGTTCGTTGCGGGTCCGGCAGCGTACTGTTTCGGCCATAGGTGCAAAGATCATGTTACTGAAGATTACGCCATAGAGGGTTGAAATAAAGGCAACCGGAATATGTTTAAGAATCATTGCCGGATTATCGATGCCCATAAGCAGGCCGATCAAACCGATTACTGAACCAGCAACACCGAAAGCAGGGGCAAAACGGGCCATAGACTGGAATACACGCTCGGATTCCCCGCGGCGCATATTAAAAAATGACATTTCAGTCTTCAGGCAATCTTTGATTTCATCTTCCTCAAAATTATCCACCAGCAGCATGAGTGCATGGCGCAAAAAAGAAATTGTAGTTTTCTCGCCCGCTTTTTCAAGGGAAAGCATGCCGTCCATCTTGGACCGGACACTCAGGTCAAGCAGAGTCTCAACAATCTCTTCATGGGTAGCAAGACGGCTGGAATAAGTATCCTGCACAACCCGGAAAGCTTCACGAAGCTGCTCCACCGGATAGCTGAGCAGAACCGCAACAGCCAAACCGGAAAGGACAATGGCAAGGGCCGCAGCGTTCCAGTAAAGGGCAATTCCACCGCTAAGCCAGAAGCTTCCGGCAAAGATTGATGCGGCAACGATGACACCGATTAAATTCTTTTTATTCATTACAGACCTCCTTACTGGGCACTGACGTCGGTATTAATGACTACGATCTCGACCCTGCGGTTGTTTCCTTCTACCTTGCCCATATCATCGGGCAATTCCGGGGCAACCCCGCCGCGTCCGCTGACTATAATACGGACCGGATCGATTGATTTTGTATTGATCAGAAATTCTGCGACCTTGGCGGCGCGTCTTGCGGAAAGCTCAAAAGAGTTCTGCGCGCCCACTTTGGCGGCATCAGAAGCATCAGTATGGCCGATAATATGAATGGCGTGCTTACTGGTTTTGAGAACCTCAGCAACTTCAGCAAGATATTGGCGGGTCTTATCTTCAAAAATATTCTGTCCGGGAGCAAAAAAGGCATTACCGCGCATGACAATCTTAAGCTCGCCGTCCTCTTCCTTCATACTCACCGCACCGTCATCGCTGCGGTAAAGCACATCTTCAGGAGTCATGATAACTCTGGCCGAACTGGACATGGCATCACGGTGAAATGAAATCATTTCGATCAATCCGTCAGCAGGATTCATTGCCACCTCTGACTGGGCGTTACCTTCGAAAATGACTTTTATATTTTCCTTCGATTGGCTGTAGATAAACAGCACAACAAAAAGAACGAACATAACCATCATCAGGTCTGACCACGGAACAGCCCAGCCATTCATGCCGGAAGTATCCGCATCTCCTGATTTAAATTCCATAAGGTCAAGTTCACATTTCATTTCATCGAATTTCATACCATGCTCCATCGTCTGATGAGTTCGGGATAGACCCGCGGTTCTCTTTCGATTCTTGAAGCAAGGGTAATGCCAATCGCTGTAACAGTGTATATTACAGGGGCTAAGAAAGACTATTTTTACTTAAGGAAAGGATAAAAAATGAAAAAGTCAAAAACAGGACATAAACGAATGGTCCGAAAAAAAAGACGCTCGCCGTAATCGGCAAGCGTCTTTCAATTAATCTGCTATACTGAAAAAATATTACAGGTCGATACACAACCCGTCCTGAGCCATGATAATTTTATCCGGCCTGAACTCGGCAAGCGTCTTTCAATTAATCTGCTATACTGAAAAAATATTACAGGTCGATACACAACCCGTCCTGAGCCATGATAATTTTATCCGGCCTGAACTCGGCAAGTTGTGAAAATTCAATGGTATCATCCAGAAACTTCTGGAGCTGGAAATCGTCCCGCACCGGTTCCTGATGAAAAAGGCAAAGGGTTTTAACCTTAGCCATACCGGAAAGCTCAACCGCAATGATATTGTTGGAATGTCCCCAGTCCTCCTTGATGGAATTAGCCTCGGCAAAAGAATACTGGGCATCCATGATCAAAAGATCAGCTTCCTTGAAGAACTCAACAAACCCTTTATCCGCAAGGGCAGTAGCACTTTTGTGCTCACAATCAGTTGAGTAGACCGCGGACTTACCGTTTTTTTCAAAACGATACCCGAAGGACCCGCCCGGATGGTATTGGGCCTTGATCTCAATATCTACCCCGGCGATTTGAAATTTCTGCCCGGTCTTTAAACGAACGAACTCAAATTCCGCAGCCAGATTATCAAAATGTACCGGAAAGCAAGGTTCACTTTGCTGATCTCGCAGGACTTTTTCAATATTGGGATGCCCGCCGTAAAATGTTATTTTATTACCGGGAATATAAGCAGGTACAAAGAATGGAAAACCCTGAACATGATCCCAATGCAAGTGGGACATGAGGATATGAAAATGCGCTCCCGGGGCACCATGACGATCCGCCATAATTTTGTTGCCCAGATCACGCAATCCGGTTCCGCAATCGCAAATTATATACTCATCGCCCTGCCCTTCAATCTGGATACAGGGGGTATTAGTCCCATAAGAACCTCGAACAGGAAAAGGGAGCTCATTGTCAATAAACTGGTCAAGATCCGTAGTTGAATCGATTCCCTTTTCAACTGCGATCTCAAGTGCAGCCTTGACTTTGGCTCTGGCTCTTTCGGCATTGAATGTGGCAGACAGGGAACCGCGCGCTCCCCAGATGCATACCTTCATTAATTACTCCTGCTCAAAAATTTATTAATTATTACATCCAGAAGCACAAAAGAGCAACAAAAGTGTATAAAAAATAACATGATCCCAACTAGGGGCATTCACATTTAATCATTTTCAAACTATCAACCAAAGGTATCAATTACTAAAAAGGAATCATCATGAGCATATATAAAGCCGTTAAACCGCTGACACTTGGATCAGGCTCCCCGCGCCGCAAGGATCTGCTGCAATCAGCCGGACTGGTATTTGAAATTAAACCCGCAACCTGTGAAGAGCCTACCCCGACTCCCGGTCAGGATCCGGAAGACTACGCAATAAAAATGGCTGAACTGAAAGCCATAAACGTAGCTGAAAACAATCCCGGAACCTACGTTCTCGGTTCTGATACCATAGTCGTCCGTGACCGCGACATCCTCGGCAAGCCCGTAAACCGCGAAGAAGCCTACGAAATGGTGAAGTCCCTTTGCGGGCGCAAGCATAAGGTAATCAGCGGCTGCGCTCTGATTTCACCGGAAGGCGAAAAACAAAGCTACGCAGTCTCCACTGAAGTTGAATTCATAGATTTCAACGAAGCGGCAGTACGAGCCTACGCCGCCACCGGAGAACCGGACGACAAAGCCGGAGCATACGCCATTCAAGGACAAGGAGCATTTCTGGTCAAAGGAATCAGCGGATCATACACCAACGTAGTGGGTCTGCCCTTAGCACGCGTTATTGAAAGCTTGATGGATTGGGGCGTGGTTGTTGCGGGTGAGGGATAAAAAAACATACACTCAAGTAGGTTTACTACCGTGGTTCCTCTTGACCCAACGCAATTTAACGATCACACTGGCGAACCAATTTATATATAAGGAGATAAGGAGGCTTGATCGTGAATCTGCAAGACACCCCGACCCTGAAAAATGCGCTGGCACTTAGCGCCGAGAAATATAGAGACCGCCCCGCTGTCTGCTTTGTGGGTGAAGACCCCATGACCTACGGCGAATTCAAAAAGCTGGTGGACGATATTTCCCTGTTACTGCACAGCCGCAGCATCACCAAAGGTGACAAAGTTGCCATCCTTAGTGAGAACATGCCCAACTGGGGGGCCGCTTATCTTGCCATCACCTGCATGGGTGCCATTGCCATTCCGATACTCACCGAATTTCACGAAGGTGCAGTTCATCACATTCTCCGCCATTCCGAATCAAAGGCCATCTTTGTATCCGAGCGTTTGCAGCACAAAGTGGATGAGTATGAATCCGACAACCTCCACACCGTCATCACTCTCAATGACTTTTCTCTTTCCACGAATGAAGGACTGCGCCAGACTTTCAAGGAAGGCATGGTTCACGCTCGCAAATCCTTTGAACAAGTCAAGGAGCAGGTTAAAGAGCGAATCAGCAAGGAACTTGAGAAATACACGGATAAGGGCAAGGAATATGTTCGTCCGTCTACTGAAATAGCCGTTGATGACGTTGCCGCTATCCTATACACCTCCGGAACCACGGGAAGCTCTAAAGGTGTAATTCTCACACACCGCAACATTGTATTTAATGCCATTGCTAGTGCCAATATCGTTGACGTGAATACCGAGGATCGCCTTGTTTCGGTCCTGCCGCTGGCACATACATTCGAATGTACACTGGGCATGGTTTTACCGCTCATCCACGGAGCGTCCATTCATTACCTTCGTAAGCCGCCAACCCCCAAAACACTGCTTCCGGCCATGGCCATGGTCAAACCGACCATGCTGCTCATCGTGCCGTTGATTATCGAGAAAATTTTCAAGAACCGTGTTCAACCCAAGCTCAAGGGTTCCGGTATCATGCGTAGTGTCATGAAGTTCGGTGCCGCCCGTAAAAAGCTCTACTCGGTTGCCGGTAAAAAACTCATGGAAGCCTTTGGCGGACAGCTTCGCTGTATGCCTATCGGCGGTGCATTTCTGGCCCCGGAAGTCGAGGAATTTCTCGTGGATTCTGGGCTTCCCTATACCGTTGGCTACGGCATGACCGAAACCAGCCCGCTCTGCACCGGTGAACCTGCCAGATCCACCCGTTTCCGTTCTGTCGGGCGCCTGCTTAAAGGTATGGAGATCAAGATAGATAATCCCGACCCCGAAACCGGCGAAGGCGAGATTCTGGTCAAAGGCCCCAACGTTATGCAGGGCTACTACAAGGCACCCAAAGTCACGGAAGAAGTATTCACAGAAGACGGTTTCCTTCGCACTGGCGATCTCGGTTATATTGATAAGGACGGATACATTTTCCTGCGCGGTCGCTTAAAAAATGTAATAATCGGGCCCAGTGGCGAAAATATTTATCCCGAAGAAGTCGAATCCATTATCGGCGAATGCGACTACGTGTTGGAATCGATTGTCTACCGCGCTGACGGCAAGCTCGTTGCCCGCGTTCATCTCGATTACGTCAAATTTGATGAGGAACTCGGCACCGGCAAAATGATTGAATCAAAAGCCCGCGATGCCGTACATAAGCATCTTGATTCCATCAAGAAGACCGTCAACGGCAGGGTCTCCAGCTTTGCGAAAATATCTAAGGTAATCGAGCAAAGTGAGCCGTTTGAAAAAACGCCCACACAAAAAATAAAACGCTATCTCTACATAGACATGGAAGAGAACCAAAAGCGTTAACACAAATTTAGTTGACACGTTGAATGCCCAATTAGCATTCGAACAGACTTTCTGATAAACGGCAGAGTTGCAAAATTACTAACCCGTCCCAAGGACCAACGATAGGTTCTTGGGACGGGTTTATTGCTGGATAACTAACACCTTTTCTGCATATGATTCCCAAAAGGTGGTAAAATGATTAATGAGAACCCAATACTGGCAACATGGTCTTCTGTAGCTGAGACCTCTGAAGTCTTTCCCGTAATGCCTGATGGTTGCCGCGACTTTATCATCAAGCAGAACCCGGGCAGCCCACCGCACCTGTTTGTCTCGCACCTCATGTCTGCACCACAGAAAATATTTGCTCCAAAAGGCACTACATTTATTGGGGTACGGCTCAAGCCCGGTGCATCAATTAAAATTCACAGACTCATCGGTCATCCCCTGCCGGATTCCATACAAGGGCTGACCGAATTAGCATATGATGCCGCTTCTATGTCTGGAAATGTCTCGGATATGATGCGCTGTCTAGCTTTGGCAGCGTCACCTGCAACAGCTGCCGGAGATTTGGGTGTAAGTCTGCGTACGTTACAGCGCCACACAATGAAGATTACAGGTCGGACTCCCGACTTTTGGCGCAGGCTGTCCCGGGCACGTAAGGCAGCCCGGAGTATACTATCAGGAGCTCCTTTGCATGAAGTTGCCCCGACGTGTAATTTTTCAGACCAAGCCCATATGACACGGGAATTAAAATGCTGGTTTGCCATGACTCCCGGTGAAATATCCGCCAGTCGGGATGATAGCCACCATCCAGTGTGGAGCATCTGCCACCTTGGTTATGATACCCCGTAGACCGGCGAGCAAATTTCAATCAGATAGCCGTTATTGTCGGCAACATAGGCTGTAGTCTGCCCCCAAGCCTCTTCTCGTACCTCTTGCACCACAGTAGCTCCCGCAGAGCGGGCTTTTTTTAGAGCAGCAGCAACATCATCCGTTTCAAAAGCAATTTCAAAAACCGGAGATGAAGGGTTCGGTATTCCGGGCGATTTGCCGAGTTCAGTCATAAGTCGGCGCGAGGAAAAAGACAGTGTCGTGCTCCCGGTATCTAACTCACCATAGTCTCCAGACTCATGAATCATGGTACGTTTCAGCCCGAAAGCCTGCTCATAAAACTCAATACTACTGGTCACGTCCTCAACGTAGAAAATGGTATATTTTAGTTTCATTAAACTCTCCTTTTTTTAAAACCTACTCTCAGTCAACATTTTAGTCTTGAATAATCGCGACAAAATTTGAAATGTGCCATTTTAACTACATACGGAGGCTGGAGAATAAGCCCATTGACGCTCAAGTCTTGGCGTTTTAAAACTTTAATCAATGTAATCGTTCTGCCCCTTGCCTAAATAATTATAAGCCAGAATAGTTAAGATGAGATTGTTCCGGGGCAAAATTAAATCGGAGACATTCAATGAAAGACTTTAAAATTCGCACCATGACTAGAGATGAACTGGACTGGGCCGTGGATATGGCAGCCAATGAAGGTTGGAATCCGGGCTTAAATGATGCCGAAGCATTTTATGCTCAAGACCCAAATGGATTCCTTATCGGCCTGCTGAATGATACCCCTATCGGATGCATTTCTGCTGTCAGCTACGACAGAGTCTTTGGATTTATCGGGTTCTATATTGTTGCTAAACCCTATCGGGGAAAAGGTTACGGCATGCAGCTCTGGCGGGCAGCCATGGAAAGAATACAGGGGCATGTGGCCGGCCTTGACGGTGTTTTTGAGCAGCAGGAGAACTACAGCAAAAGCGGCTTTGACTTCCAATACAGTAATATTCGGTTTGAATTCGACAACACTATACAGGCAGCAACTACACAATCATCTTCAGAGCTGATCAAAGCTGAGCCAGCTATGCTGGAAGAACTTGTGGCTTATGAAGACAAGCTATTCCCCTGCTCAAGGGAAACATTTTTATCCAAATGGCTGACTCTCCCAGACTCTGTCTCCCTTGCATCCCGCACAGGGGGACGCATCAACGGATATGGCACAATAAGGAAATGCCGCTCCGGGAGCAAGATAGGTCCCCTCTTTGCTGACAACGAAAAAGTCGCTGAGCTTATATTCCAGAACCTTTGTGCTGAGGCTGACACCGATTCACTAATATATCTCGATGTACCGGAAATAAACGATCAAGGCTTAGCCTTGGCAGAACGATACGGCATGAAAAAAGTTTTCGGAACAGCGCGCATGTATGCGGGATCGGCACCTGATTTGGATCTGAATCGAATCTTCGGTGTCACAACATTTGAGCTTGGCTGATCAGAGAAGACCTTATCATCCCATCTGAAATTTGATCCTATTTTTAAAATGCGTGTTGTTACTGGGGATTGCCCGCATTCATAGATTCATGTTATGCAAACAAGAATAAATACAAGGAGTTTTCGATGAAAAAGACGCTTACGGTATCTATCTTTTGTTTGCTGTGCATCTCGCTGATACTAATTCAAAGCAAAACAGCGAAAGCTGAAAGTGCAATTGGCAAAGGTGTTGAATACATGTGTTGTAAAACAGCTAATTTCCCTGAAGGATCATACAAAAAATCATGCTGGAACATGAAATGGAGCTTAGAATTCGTCAAATACTTCTCCAGCCCACGAAAAGGTTGTGGCGAAAAATTCATTGCAAGATGTACGTCCGAAACTCCTAGCGAATCAGGTAGGATGTCCAGACTCAACACTATCCCGTGTAAGAAAATATTGGAGTGCCAGTACAAACTTAAAAATGTAGATGGAAGACTTGTTTGCGAATAATTATGGAGAAAACTCATTTAAGCCATTTCTTTCTCCAGTACTTGTCTCTACTTACTTCTGCTCGATTACTCTGAAACTTATAAGAAAATAATTAATATGGCCCGTAACTGTTATAGTTACGGGCCATATTAATTATTCCCAACTACCCCCAAAAAAAGACACAAAACTGGTGTGGCAGTATAAAGATTTATTGGCTCAATCCGGCCTATCATGATAAATTTATACTGCTGAAGAGCCTTAAAATATCCTACTAAAATGAGCTGGAAATTTTAAGAAAATATTCCTTGGGGATAGATATGACCAAAATAGAAGAAATTCAAAAAAGAATTACCACAACCCCGAGTCGAGAAGACGTTAAAACATGCCTTCGGGAAGCCATTTCATTGGCTAGAGGCCAAGATGCCCTTTTAAGCATACATTATTTAGCCCTTTCAATCTTTGGACTCCTTAAAATCAAAGATCTGACTAAGCCGGAAAAGAATGCTTTCTACGATAACATTGGAAAAATCTTGGGCAGAATAGATCTCATGCCTGTTGTGAAAGAAGCGACTCGCGACGAGGACTCCCTGCTGACAACCTTTGAAAGCAAAGGCCTGAAAAACATCTTCACCAGACTGCAAAAACTCAATAAAGACATAAAAAAGGTTGAAAAAGAAGCGGATCAAAGAAAAATATTAGAAGATGAAAAAAAACTGAAAGTAGAACTGACAGCAATATCCAGAGAGCTGGAAAAAGGACATGTAGCAGCAGCCAAAAGCAAAGCTGACCGCCTGATTGATAGCCACCCTAAAAACAAATTCGAATTCCTAGATAGAATCATACCTATCTTCGAAGAAAAAGAGTCAATCAAAGGCTGGTGGCATTATCTACAGCTGCGCTATGATCCAAATGAGTGCAACCTTGATGAAGCAAAGCATTGTGCCTCCAAAGTTGCCAAAATCAAAACCCTTGATGACCCTAAAAATGCACAGGACTGGTTTCGCAACAATCTGGATTACCGTCTTAGAGTTTGGGAACTAACCCCTAAAGAAGATCATGCTGAAATTGATGCGATAGTAGAAGCTTGTTACAATCTAGCTATTTGCGTTTATTATTGCAGGGACGAGATTAACGGCATGAGACCTCGCAATTTTGGACGAGCCTTGATAGAAGAAGGACTTAAATATGCGCCTGATTCTCCCCATCTAAGAAAGATGGCTAAAACATTCGGAGTCAGAATTTAAAAGTAACGTAGTCCATACTTTAAATTATAAAGCCGCCCACCTCATGCGATGGGCGGCTTTACTATTGAATAAGAAGTTCGGATTATCCCTCAAAACCGTTGTCCTCGTGAGAACCATCGCAAAGAGGCTTCTTCTTGGACCCACCGCAGCGACAAAGAGTATAATGATCTGCCATAGGCAACAGCTTGTCTGATTCCTGATCATCAATGAGGTTGACTGCTCCCTGAACATGCAAGGGACCGTTCTGCTCAACTGCCACTTGCGGTTTATCGAAATAATTTATTACATGCTCACCGGCCAAAATGTAGCTCAATGCTCCGGACGGACAGTTTTTTATAGTTGCAATGATCTCATCTACTGACGCAGCATCAGGATCATATTTCGGCTCATCATGCGTACCGAACACGGACTCAAGCTCACCGCAAGCTCCATTTCCCATACAAAGGTAACGATCGAAAACAATCGTTATATCTTTGCCCACATAATGTTCCGGCGCCTTTTTATCAGAATTCTCCCGCGTTCCCACAAATCCTGCGGCAGAATGGCTGCCATCACACATGGGTTTATATTTTGATTCTCCACACCGACACAAGGAACAGACACGCGGAATCTCCATAGAATTACCATCAGGCGCTATTAATGGAGTATCCACAGACAAAAACGGACTATACTGAGTAAGTACTATCTGACTCTTCTTCACTTAATCCCCCTTTGAAAAATTATGAGAAAAACTGAATCGTAATAAATTAACTTACAATAAATAGCATGAACAAACTCTTTTTGTGAACAACTTGTTTGAAAGAGAAGAACAAACGATTAAAAGCGCACACAAAGGGGAATATAAAATATCATAATGAAAGAGTTCTACCACTTGCCTCAAACCATTTCGTAACTATTATATCCGCAACCTAATCCAATGGAGCAGAATATGATCAGCTATGAATTTCTAATTACAGCACTCGTCGTGGTACTTATACCGGGCACAGGAGTTATATACACTGTATCCAACGGACTATTCCTAGGTAAAAAAGCCAGTCTTGCTGCTGCCGCCGGCTGCACTGCCGGAATAATTCCCAACCTGACAGCATCCACACTGGGACTATCAGCAATTCTGCATATGAGCGCACTGGCATTCCAGCTTATGAAATTTGCCGGAGCAGCTTACCTGCTCTACCTTGCATGGCTTACATGGAAAGATACAGGCGGCTTAAGTTTCAACAACCCCGGCGAAGATAAAAATCCCCGGCTGTGGCAAATTGCTAAGCGTGGATTTCTCATAAACATCCTCAACCCGAAATTATCCATATTCTTTCTTGCGTTTCTGCCTCTTTTCGTTCCGCAGGAAGCAAACACCCCAACTCTGCATATGATTACCTTAAGCGCTATTTTCATGGCAATGACCTTTGTCGTATTCATTGCATACGGCCTTTGCGCATCAGGTATACGCCATCAAGTCATATCTTCACCTAAGATTGTGCTTTGGATGCAAAGGTCATTTGCAGTCATCTTTGCAGCTTTAGGGCTGAAATTAGCAGCAGCTGAGCAATAAACAGACATCCTTAACGATATTTATCGTATATTTTCGTAATTGTTCCGTCATTCAGGAGTTTATCGATTGCCTTGTTAAACCTTGGAAGAACATACTGCTTACTGGGTTGGAAACGAATCATCATATCAAGAGAATCATAAGTTTTACCGACCAAAAGCTGATCTTCAACACCAAGTTCTCTGATCTGATACAAAGCTGTATCTTTATTCATAAAGGCCTGATCCAACCTTCCGGCGAGAAGCAATTGCAATAATTTATTCTCATTTTCCAGCACATGGGTGTTTATTCTCCCATCCGCAAAGTACGCACTGTACACCGGATAATGATAGCCCCGTACAACTCCTATGCTCTTTCCAAGCAAATCCTGGGGTGTGACATCAGGTATAAATTTTTCAGCTCTAAAAAGAATAATCGAATCAGATACAGCAAAAGGCTTACTGAAAACCCCCAATACCTTTGCTGTTTGCCGCCATGCAGGATTAGACATGGGTTCAATATCTATTTCGCCTCGATCAAATTTACGCTGTGACCTATTAAACGGGCATCGAACAAACTCAATGGTGTCCCCAGTTTCCTTTGCAAAAGCATTAAAAACATCTTTCACAATACCGGTTCTAGGATCACCATCCTTATAATAATATGGCGGCAACGACCCTTCATGCAACATAACGCGCAAATTTTCTGCAATACTTTCCCTAACGGAAAAAAAACCTATCAATAAAGACAATATGACAACACAAATCCCCATCAACCTCATTTCTTGCCACCCCTCCCTATAAACCCCTCTTTATAAAATCAAAGATGCTCTATACCTTAAAACAGGCTTCAAAACAATAGGACTTTAACCTATATTGATGCAACATTTTGAATAATAACACGACAAATTCATTTCAGGAGAAATAAAATGCTCGAAGTATTGTTCACCACATCTTCCAAACTTCATAAACTCGGCACTATTGCACATGATGATGCTATATTTGTCTTACCGTTTATAGATAAAGAGCTGACAGACAGACTGGTCGAAGTTCTTGTTCGCAGAGCACTGCACCCCGGTCTGCTGGTTCTTGTCGATGATGATGAACGTTTAGGATTTATGAAGATTGCGAATTACGTATGTTCCCATTCATCATCACGCTACTTTGGCTATCTTGCTCAGGATGCATTTCCCGGTGATGGATGGCTACGCGCAGCAATACAGACAATGGACCAAAGCGGCGCATCACTTCTGGCATTCAATGACGGACGCTTTCATGGAACACTTGCGGTTTTCGGTATGGCCCGCCGAACATGGCTTGCCACCCTTTATCATAAATACTTATTCTTTCCCGGCTACAACAGCCATTTCGGGGACACTGAACTGACAGCTATTGCCCTTCACCAAAATAAATTAATCTACAACCCCGGTTGCCTGATGATAGAAGTTGACTATGAAAAACATACCCGTAAAAACAACCCCGATGATCAAAATTTATACTCAATGCGTGAAGCACAAGGCTTTGGCGGGATCATAAAATAGAGATGACACTATGCCAGTAATCGATCTTTCCCACACAATTAAAAATGGTATGCCCGTATTTCCCGGCACGGAAACCCCTACCATTGAAGAAGTCTTTTCTCATGAGATGCACGGTTTTTGCGAACACAGGCTAAATATTTTTTCACACATAGGGACTCACATAGATGCTCCCAACCACATGATTCCTGGCGGTGAAACACTGGATAAAATGGATGTCAGCCGCTTTATCGGACCGGGTATGTGCATAGATTGCACTCACAAAAATCCGAAATCACCTCAAATTAATATCGACGATCTCATTCCATATGAGGCTGAGATTAGTGAATGCGACTTTATCCTGCTTAACACAGGCTGGTATACAAACTGGGGCATGGATAAGTATTTTACCCACTATCCGGCTTTAAATGAAGAAGCCGCCCGCTGGCTGGTTGATTTTGACCTGAAAGGTGTGGGAGTGGACGTTATTTCAATCGATTCAGCCGAGATCAGTGGGTATGGGGTGCACAATATCCTTTTGGAGCAGGGTACGATCATCATTGAGAACCTAAACAACCTCCACCAATTGCCGGAAGAAGGCTTTATCTTTTCCTGCCTGCCCCTCAAATTTAATAACGCAGACGGATCACCAGTGAGAGCCATTGCAACTTACTAACAAAGACGCATGTATATATGAAGAATTACTGTAAAAATACAAAAACACAAAAACCCATACCACCCTACCTAAAAAACCCTCCACCCTACTCAAAAACCCTACCTCCAAATACAGTTCTAATTAGTTAAAATACGGACTTTAGCCCGTTTACAGAGAATCCTCCCAGCCACATAATGTAGTTGAAGAATGAGGGCAGCGACTAAACAGCCCTGCATCAAAGGAGGATTAAGATGAGCTATGAAACAATAACAAAAGTGACCCAGGATATTGTTCTTGAAGGGACCAAGCCGGCCAAAGAAGTGGCCCAATCCATCGGCAAGCCCTACTCCACACTGCTGCGGGAAATCAATCCTTTTGACAACAACGCTAAGCTCGGAGCCGCCACCTTGATGGATATCCTTAAAACCACTCAGGAAACCAAACCTCTTGAGTTTATTGCCGAGTCAATCGGTTATACCCTTAAACCCCGTGTAAATTAAGCAAACAACAGCGACACATTTATAAGAAGAAGCCGGATTCATAATGAATCCGGCTTCTTCATTTCTGGACTTTTAACTACTTTACACCGATACTGCCGCCATGAAAAAAGTCAGCATAAACCTTACGCATGTGGCTACCCTCGGCCCTGTGGGGCACCTGCCGAAGGCTCCTGGTACATGGGGATCAGCCGCAGCTCTTATTACCGCACCGTTTTTGTTTCTACCTTTCCAGCTTCCCGTAAGAATTCTCATTCTCGGGTTGATTTTTTACTTCGGAGCTAAAGCCTGCTCTGAAGCCGAGAAACAATTTGGAAAGAAAGACCCGGGCTGTGTCGTCATTGATGAACTACTTGGACAATGGCTGGTATTTCTGCCTTTCCCTGCCGTTGTCACATGGCACCTGATTGCAGGTTTCATTCTTTTCAGAATCTTTGACATCCTCAAACCGTTTCCCATCAAACAATCAGAGAAATGGCTCAAGGACGGCTGGGGAGTAATGATCGATGATGCCTTTGCAGGGCTTTACGCCATGCTAGTTCTCGGTCTGCTCCGCTACCTTACCTAGATCCGCTCTTTTAAATTATTTCAAAGCGTTCAAATCCGTCATCAGGATTTGCCCGCTCAAAAGCAAAATCCCCGGTCTCCATAGGAAGCCGGGGATTTTGTGTGCTTTTTGATTAATCTAGTAAGTAAGGCGGAACTGAGCTCTTCTGTTCTTAGCCCATGCGGTCTCATTCTGACCGGGATCAAGAGGATCTTCTTCACCGAAACTAACAATGCTCAATCTCTCAGGTGTCACTCCGAGCAGAATAAGAAACTCGTATGCTGCACGGGCACGACGCTCGCCAAGAGCAAGGTTGTATTCTTCGGTTCCACGATCATCGCAGTAACCTTCGATAACCATAGTTACGTTGTCGTACTTCTTAAGAATTTCAGCCTTCTGCTGCAGCAAGGGACGATATTCCTGCTTGATTTCAAAAGAGTCGAAATCAAAATGGACCATATTTCCAAGCTCTACAACAGCATTATCAAATTCTTTTTTAGCGGCAGCAGCCTGACGCTCTTCTTCAAGGGCCTGCTCCTGAAGAGCTCTCTCCCTTTCCAAACGGGCCTGCTCTTCACTCTTAAGCTGTTCGTTCTCCTGCTGCTGGGCCATTCTTTCCTCTACTGCAGGGCTGGCCGGGGAAGATTCAACTTGTTTCTTGGAACAACCAGTACCAAGACCGGCAATCAACATGAATACAACACACAATATTATCGCTTTAGATCTCATTTGCCCTCCTGAATAAGGAACTTTTAAGGACAGGAGTTTGTCCACCCGCCAAGATACAATACACTAACTTAGACTTACAATACAACGACCCTAAAGTTTTTTGTAAAAAAATCAAGTCATGCCTGTAACAAAACGGTTAAATCACTCCTCAATTTATGATTTATGGGCCTTACCCCATGCCGGGGCCTTTGCAACACCGTTTCCAGTAGGTACCAACATAGCCGGATCGCCATGTCTGGTGGTCAGATAAATCTTGTACTTACCGTTTCTACTGGAAGAGAAAGCTATAAAATATCCATCTGGACCGAATGCCGGATCTTCATCATTACCGGGACCAAAAGTCAGCTGCCTTTCCTGTCCGGTTTTCAAGTCATGCACAAATATGCGGTGCCCCAAAGGGGTCTGACGTGAAAAAGCAACGTAGCGTCCATCAGGGCTGATAGTCGGGTTAGTGTTATATTTGCCTTCAGTTGTAATTCTGGTGACAACACCACTTTTCATATCCAGTAAGAAAATGTGCGGGTTACCGAACCTTGCGGAAGTAAAAACCATCTTCTCCCCGGTCCGGTCAAAATCTGGTGAAACCTCAATGGCCCAGCTTTTGGCGAGAGCCTTCTTGGGCTTATAGTTCCCGTTGATCAGGAAAATATCAGAATTACCGTTCATGGTCAGAGTTGCTGCCATATTGCCGTCCGGAAGAAACTCCGGTCCGATAACGGTATTTCCGGGAAAGCTCTTCTGGTCAATCTTTCCGGTTGCACGGTCCCAGACACAAAGCAGATGCTGACGTGATCCAAGACGAGTAAAGACCAGCCTATTGCCATCATGAGACCAGTTGGGACTGAGGTTAATGCCGCCAAGAGAGCTGATCTGCCTGAGATTGCGTCCCTGCGGACTGACGGTATAAATTTCTTTGTCCTTTCCTGTCTTACGTACAAAGGCAATGGAAGACTCAAAGAACCCGTCACGTCCGGTAAGGATGCGCATCAAGTGCGAACTGAAACGGTCTGCAATCCGGGGCAGCATTTCTTCGGTGACCATAGAGTACTTTTTACCCAGAATGGTACGCCCGTTAAATGTACCGATACAACGAATAAGCAGATTCTTCTCACCGTTGGGTCTGATTTCCCAACCTGTGGTCACGGCGAGATCCACCTTGGAAAGCCTGAGCGGTTTAATATCAATATCACCGGGTCGTACTCCGCGAGAAGGATCACCGCCCAGAATATCGGTAACAGGCACAATATTCAAAAAGGGCAGGAAAGCCAGATCCTTGGCAAGGTCCTTACTAAAAGACCCGGCCTCTGCCGGCAGTGGCAGATCCTTTTCCTTGGAACCTTCATATTTTCCTGCCGGCACGGTCTTGGGCGGCAGCAGGATGATATTCACCTTACGCTGACCGGGACCATAGATATCCACAGTAAGAGTATCCGCTGCAAAAACATTTCCGGCAGCCAGAAGCATAAGCAACATAACCGCCAGCAATCCAAAAGCGGATTTTTTTATACTGAACTTTTTTTCTTTCATAATTATGAACCTGCCCTACTGATCAAGATCATGCAGGTTAAAGTTTACAATGATGTTTCTGATCGATGTTCCCGGAGGCTTGGGCAACACCTCGGTATCGCGCAAAGCCGTAAGTACCGAGTCATCAAAATCAACATTTCCCGATGAATCGAGCAGTTTGATGTTGCTGATTTCACCACTGGATTTCAACTGTATCTGTACTCGGGCCATTAGATTCTGTTTTTGCCCGAAAACCGGGTATCTCCAATTCTTGCGTACCGCTTCTTTGACAATTGAAGCGTAAACCTGAACCAGCCCGGAAGCACCGGCGGTGCCATCAGCGGAACCGGTTACAGCAGTAGCCTTGGCACTTTCTGTGAGCGAGGCCAGATCACTGGCTACAGCCTGACGTTCGGCCTTTTCCTGTTTTTCCACAATCTCGGCCAATGATGCGAGATCAGCAGCGAGGGCATCTTCTGCTGAAACCTCAGGTTTCTTTTCGACTTTTTTCTTCTCTACCTTTTTGGGTGGCGTCTTTTCAGCCACTTCTTTTTTAGGCGGAGTCTTCTTTTCAACCGGTTTTTCTGCCTTTTTTGCCGGCTTTTTCTTGCTTGTAGTCTCTATTTTCTTGGGTGAAATTTTAGTTGTATCCGGCTTGGGCTTCGCTTTTGGTTTAGGCTTTGGTTTAGGCGCAGGTTTAGGGGCCGGAGCTTTAACTGTCTCAGGTTTGGCTTTGGGTACAACTTTCGGTTTAGCCTCAGGAATTGCAACAGCATTCGGCTTGGAAAGCTTGGCAGCAGCTTTCGGCGCAGGTGCTTTCTTAACAACCGGAGCAGCAGGCAGGGGGGCAAGGCTGACCAGATCAACCTTGTATACGGGCATATCAAGTGAGATCTTCACCGGAGGTGAGATAGACCACGTCAGGGCTAAAAATATCAGACCGGCATGGAGCAGTAAAGATATGAAAAGGCCGATGATTTTCATCTATAAATTCGCCTGTACCTTAGCTATTTCTTTTTCTTTTCAACAGGTTCTGCTACTACGCCAAGCCTATCGATTCCGGCAGCCTTGATTTCACCCATAACTTTAACGACTTCACCATAGGCAACATTCTTATCCGCACGGAGAAAAAGCATCTTGTTCTGCTTTTTAACCAATTTTTCAAGATGGGCCTGCAGTTCGTCAAAACCGACCTTGTATTCATCAAGGAAGATCTCGCCCTTATCACTGATAGAAAGCACGAGGTGTTCATTATCCTGCGGTAAAGAGCGCACGGTACGGGTCTGAGGCAAATCAACTTCAACCCCTTGCGTCATCAGTGGGGCTGTGACCATAAAAATGATCAACAGAACCAGCATGACATCAACAAAGGGGGTAACGTTGATCTCAGCCAACATTCCCCGGTTATTGGTGGAAAGTCCCATATACTACTCCTCTGAGGCTGAACTTTTACCGGAGGGCTCAACCCATGACACTTCGCGTTCCACACGGTTGAGGAAAGTACCTGCAAAGTTGACCAGCTCTGTCTCAATGCCGTTCAGCACGCCGAGGAAAAAGTTGTAAAAGATGGTTGCGGGAATTGCGACACCCAAACCGATAGCAGTTGCCACCAGTGCTTCAGAAATACCGGGAGCAACAGCTGCCAGTGCGGCTGATTTGGCGGAACCGATAGCATGGAAGGAATTCATAATCCCCCAGACAGTACCGAACAGACCGATAAAAGGCGCACCATTCGCGCAGGTTGCCAGAAAAGAGAGTGAGGATGTCAGCTTTTTCAATTCAGAGCTGACCTTGCGGCGCAGAATTCTGCGCAAAGTATCTTTAATCAGGCGACGCTTATGGCTGGCACTGACCGCAGATTTTTCCAGCACACGGTATTCCTTCACCGCTGCGGTTCCGATACGGTTCAATGGAGAGCCTTCAGTCTTGCTTATTTCGGTCAGACCGGAAGAAAGGGAATCTGCTTCCTCCATGATCTTATTACCCTTGAGGATCAAAGTTCTTGCCCTGCCGAGGGAGATCAATTTCCAGAAGATGATTGTCCAGCTCCAGAGGGACATGGCAGCAAGCAAGCCAAGCACACATTTGACCACAATGGTGGCCTGATCGAGCATCGCGAAAATTCCGCCCTGAGGTAAGAAATCCATACTTCACCGCACCTTTTAATATAATTTATTTCAGCTTAAGTTCTGCACAATTGCAGGCAGAACATCTTCCACCGCGCCTTGAATAAACACATCGCTGAACGAGGTGTAGGCGGACGGAGCCTTGTTTATCTCAATAATTAAGCCCCCGGCCTCCTGTATCCTCGGCGGGATCAGGCTGGCGGGAACAACTCCACCGGAAGTTCCGGCAACAATTACCAGATCGGACTGATCGGCAAGCTCAAAGGCCGCCTTATAAGCTTCAGACGGAATCTGTTCTCCGAAAAAAACCAGATCCGGCCTTATCACCCCGGAACATTGCGGACAACGTACCGGAAGCTCACTCCCGGACTCAATCCGCTCGGCAGGAAATGGAGCAAAGCACTCCATGCAATAAAATTCGCTGCAATTACCGTGAAATTCAATAACGTTCACCGATCCGGCCCGCTGATGCAGCCCATCTATATTCTGGGTGATCACTCCCTGCAGGAACCCGTCTTTTTCCAACTGAGCCAAGCCCGTATGCCCTGCATTCGGTTCAGCACTCTTGAGCATGGAATCCGCTTCAAGCAAAAATTTCCATACCGTTACCGGATCAGACTGCAAGGCCCGGATTGAAGCCACTTTTTCAGGATCGTGCTTCGACCACAGCCCTCCCGGACTGCGAAAATCGGGTATACCACTGGCAACAGACATCCCCGCACCGGTCAAAGCAATGGCGCAACGTGCCTTTTTAATCAGCCCTGCTGCCTGCTCAATTCCAGAGGTAAGGTTGCCCATGCTGCAGCCCTATGAACGTTTCATTATTTTCTGAACCAGCTCGCGGGAATTTTCCTCGGCCTGAGCATATTCTTCAAGGCTGAGCCCCGCGCCAAGAGCAATTTTACGACGCATTTCAAGTCCAACCAGATCACCGGGAGCGTGGGCATCGTTGTTGATGACCAACTTGGCCCCGTGCTTACGCGCCAGTGCCGCCACATGACCATTGGTCAGGCTGTGCCCCTTGCGGGTGGTAATTTCCAGACAGACTCCATACTCAGCAGCCAGCTTTACTTCCACATCGGTAATCAATCCGGGATGAGCCAGCACATCTACCTTAGCCTCAATTGCAGCGAGGTTTGTACCTTCCGCAACAGGTTCCACAATGGTTTCACCATGCACAACCACAATCTGGGCACCGGATTTGCGGGCATGTTCAGCCATTTCACCGATCAGCCCCGGAGGGACATGAGTAAGCTCAACTCCGGCAAAAACATCAATATCAAAGTAGTGACCGTGTTTCTTTGCAAATCTGCGAATATTCTCAAGAATAATATCAATATTGCTGGAATCGGCATGATCGGTCATAGCCAAAGCACGGTACCCCGCAACCCTAGCACGCCTTGCCAATTCCGCAGGGATAAGCTCCCCATCACTGAAAACAGTATGAGTATGAAAATCTATCATCGGATTGCCCTACATTTTATATTTAAAGTCATCAGGGGAAAGTCCTTCGAGATCATCTTCCCAACCGGACTTTTCCTCAACTTTTTCTTCTATATCCCTCGTTCCGGCTACATCAAGAACCTTTTGGCTCACACGTACCGGACAGTCTGCACGGACAGCGATTGCCACAGCATCCGAAGGACGGGAATCAATCGCTACCAATTCACCGTCCTTACGGACCATGATTTCGGCATAAAAAGTTCCCTTCTCGATATCAACAATATCAACGGAAACGAGTTCACCGCCAAACGTGGCAATGGTGGATAAAAGCAGATCATGGGTCATAGGTCTGGGAAAAGAAACTTCATTAAGTACCATGGAAATTGCCATGGCCTCCATTGCTCCTATCCATATGGGCAGGACCACTCCCAGTTCTTCGCTTTTCAAAACCAGAACCGGGGTCTCAGTATCGTTTTCCACCGCCAGACCGTAAACCTGCATTTCTACCATGGTTCTCCCACCTTCGCCCCAACAAGGGAATGATTCTTGGCTTCGGTAATCTTCACCTTGACCAGTTTGCCTCCGAGCTTCTGCTCTTCACCATAACCCGCAAAGTGAACATTGACCACCCGGCCTCCCGGATCTTTACCGCGCCATGTCATTCCACCTTCTTCCTGTCGCTTGCTAAGGCGTTCCAGCAGGACCACGGTTTCATGGCCCTCTAAAGCTTCTAGACTTTTTCTAGTAATACGCTTTTGTCTTTCCTGCAAGCGGGCAAGGCGAGCCTGAGCAACATCTTCGGGAACTTTCGGCTTCATCTTAACTGCCGCAACGCCCGGACGGTCAGAATATTTAAAGGAAAAGCTGCTTTCATAGCGCACTCTTTCCAGCATATCCATGGTCTGCTCAAAGTCTTCGTCTGTCTCGCCGGGGAAGCCAACGATAAGATCTGTAGTCAGGGAAATATTAGGACAGGCTTCTTTAAGCCCTTCCACGATTCCCAGATAACGTTCGCGATCATATTTGCGACCCATTTTCTTCAAGATGCGGTCTGAACCGGACTGCACAGGTAAATGCAGGCTGGGGCAAAGATTAGGTAGCTCACCAAAAGCCTTGATCACTTCAGGTGCAATGTCCTTAGGATGGGAAGTGGTGAAGCGGATGCGTTCCAGACCTTCAATAGCAGAAATCTTATAGAGCAACTGCGCGAAAGAAATGTCTTCACCCTTCTTGTCTATGCCGAAACTGTTCACGTTCTGCCCCAGCAAGGTAATCTCGCGAACACCGGATTTAACCAGATGTGCGCATTCCTTGATCACAGCTTCCGAAGAACGGGATTTCTGACGGCCACGGGTGTATGGCACGATGCAATAAGCACAGAAGTTATCGCAGCCCTGCATGATATTCACGAAAGCCTGACCGGGAATAGTTCCGATTCCCGGAGGAATCAGGTCCGCATTGGGCTGCACTTCACCGCCCTCACGTTCCGGGTAGTCTCCAAGAAAATCGGTAAGGACCAGACGCTTTTCATGATTGGCTGCAAGGTCTACCAGAGCGTCCGGTGCCTGAGCAATACCGTCGCTGCCGAAAACAAGACGCACGTGTGGAAACTTCTCAAGGAAGCCGTCACCGATCTGCTGGGCAACACAACCGCCCACAGCAACAAAGCTGCCCGGGTTCTTACACAGCGGAGCCAGTCGACCCAGCACGCTATAGACTTTCTGTTCCGGTTTATCGCGCACAGAACAGGTGTTAATAATAAATATATCTGCTTCAGATTCTTCAACAGCTGTCCAGCCACGGCTCTCCATGGCCCGGATCAGCCAGTCTGAATCGTGAACGTTCATCTGACATCCGAATGTTAGTACTGTAAATTTCATACCCGGCTCATACGCTATATAAATATGATGGTAAAGCTTGGGGAGGTGACTTTGGATGGGGGGGAATTTGAGATAAGGAACGGCTGTCGGAGATAAAGTAAGCCCCCGGACCGGGGGGGGGCCGGGGGCTAAAGGGCTGGGGTTTATTTGATAATATCTTCTTCAGTAAAAGGAATACCTTTCATGCAATGACGACAATAGAAGGTATCTTTATATAGAAACAAATAGACATCACTAAGAATCAATAGACTATATCCCAAAATTTCTACAGGTTTGCCGTAATACAAATCATATGCAACCCAAGCAAGAATTAAGGCTAAACCGGACATGCCCATTTCTCTATAAGTTACAGCCTTTGAAATATTATCACATTTTGGGCATTTAATTTTTTTTATATAAAAATAAAGTACCACAAAATCTATCACAAAAAAAACAACATTAAATTCGAAAAAACTCATACAAATACATCTTATCGTTTTTTGTTCATATTATTTATACCTATAAGTGTTCCTGTTAGCATGCCCGCTGCTCCTGTTACAGGTGCTAACAACACCCCTACCGCATTATATTGCTTAGCTCCTTTTCTTGCTCCATTTATTGCTGCTTTTTTAGTATAATCCATCATAGTATTATAAAAATCCTGCTTCTCAGGACTCACATAACTCCCAAATTTAATAGCATTATTCTCATCACCTTGAAGAGTATCAATTGTTTGGGAAACTGCCTTACCTGCTGCTTCCCAAGCCTCGCCTAAGCCATCGGCAACGTCGGCAACTGTTGCAAAAAAGCCTTTATCTTTTTCTTCATCCTTATTCATAAGAGAAGCACGCCGCTGATTATCCAAATGTGCTTCATCCGCAGCCTTACGATCCGCCTTCGCCTGTAGGCTGGCATCAAATTGGGCCTGCTTTTGCGCCAACCCATGAGCCAGTGCGTCCGCTTTCTGCCCAGCCTGTACACCGGATTGATTCAGGTGATCTAAAGATTGCTGAGCACCTTTCTCAAAGGTCGCAATGTATATCGTGATAAAAATAGCCCCCGGACCAAGGTCCGGGGGCTGCGAGATTTATTTTGGTAGTTGGTTTATTGTATTGCAGTTGTAGCACTTATATCCTTCTTCTTTGAGTAGGTAATAAAGACCTGCAATAGCGAGAAGAATACTAAATATGAAGTCATCAAAATCAAAAAACGCGACTACTATTGCTAACCCCAACGCAAGCAATAAATACATATTCGCTAATGATCGTCTAGGAGTTGCCAAATATTTATGTCCGCAATTTGAGCAAATAATTTCTTTATTTGAGCGAACAGTATAAAAAAGTAATACAGCGACATAGCAAATAAGTACAATTGTTATTATTGCAAATTCCATTATTTAAAATCCTTTTTATGTACACTTGGTTTAGCACTTCCGAGTATACCGAAGGCATCTTCCATATCCTTTCTGTCCACACCAAGTTTATCAGAGAGTGCTTTAGAACCGACAGCTTTAAGCCCACCCATTGCTGAGCCATAAAAACCACCCGCAATAGCTCCTGCTAACGTACCAGCAGGTCCAAAAACACTTCCCCCAAGGGCTCCGAAAGCTGCTGCTCCGCTAACAGCTCCCCCTGCCATCCCTCCAGCTAAATCCCAAAGCCCAAAATCATCTTTTTTGGCTTTCAGCCCCGCACGACGCCAATTATCCCGCATCTCTTGGTCAGAACGGGCCTTACGTTCCATTCTGGCCTTTTCTTCAGCCTGCTGCTTATCCGCTAGTTCCTTATAGGCTTTTTCCATTTCCCTAGCGGTTTGCACGCTTGATTGATTCAGGTGATCTAAAGATTGCTGAGCACCTTTTTCAAAGGTCGCGTTGTTTTTAGCATTTTGACTTCTGTTTTGCGCGTGTTGCGTGGAATTCCCTCCACTATTCCAACTATTGGCTAATCCAGAAAGAACACCTTTGCCTAGTCCGGTAAGACCACCGATTCCTTGAGCTGCACCACCTAAAGTTGAAGACTTCTCGCCCTTTGTCCCTTCATCTTCACTCTCATCCTGCAACCCGACCCGATCAATAAAATTAACCGGATCATCAGCACAATACCCATAAACATCAACATCGCCGCCAGCCAATCCCAGCGGATCAGGTGTTATAAACCGCCCGATGGAGGGGTCATATTCACGGAATCCGAAATGAACCAACCCGGTATCCTTGTCGAACAAACCGGCGGCAAAGCCGAGAGAGATGTCCATTCGCTTATTGGTATCGACAATCTGATTTCCAAACGAATCGCGTATAATCCGCTTTACCTCATTTCCTTCTGCGTTAGCAAATCCGACCAACGACAACCCAACTCAGGTCCGCAACAGACACAAAAAAAGAGCTCCCTGCTCGCGCAGAAAGCTCTTCTCAATTCATATTTTACTACAATCTAAAAGAAATCAGGATCGACAGCAGCCTTGCCGTTTTCAAGCATGGTCTTGTAAAACCTGATGATCTTTTCATCCACCGGAACTATCGGAAAATTCCGGCGGCAGGCATCGCAGGTCGCCATTGCTGGCTGAGTCGGTGCGATGTAAGGCACTTCCCGACCGCAGAACGGACAGGGAAACATAAAAATTATCTCCATCCCGCTGGGCTTGACCGGAGATAAAGGTTTACGGGATTCAGACATCAATTATCCTTTTAAAAGATCTTTACCGGTCATTTCTTCGGGAACGGAAATGCCCATGTGATTCAAAATTGTGGGTGCGATGTCACAAAGTGCGCCTTCAGAAGGAGTCACACCTTCAAACGCTTTACCGATGAATACCAGCGGCACGTTGTTCAGGCTGTGCGCAGTCTGCGGGCCGCCGTTTGCGTCAATCATTTCTTCGGCATTACCGTGGTCGGCAGTCAGCATAATTACACCGCCCTGCGCTTTCACTGCTTCTACAATCCTGCCGACACAAGCATCAACAGTCTCGCAGGCTTTTATCGCCGCCGGGATGATGCCGGAATGACCGACCATGTCGAGGTTGGCAAGGTTGCAGATGCATAGCGAATATTTCGGCAATGCTTCAATCAGCTTTTCAGTCACTTCCTCGGCGCTCATCTGCGGCTTGAGGTCGTAAGTTGCAACTTCGCGCGGGGAAGGCACGAGGATACGATCCTCGCCTTCGAAAGGCTCTTCGCGACCGCCGTTCATGAAATAAGTTACGTGTGCATATTTCTCGGTTTCGGCAATACGCAGCTGCTTCAGCCCTTTATCCGCAATAACTTCCCCGATGGGGTTGCTGATGTTCAACGGAGGAAAGGCGTTAGGGAAAGCAAAATCAGACTCATACTGAGTCATGGTCACAAACCCGCTGAACTCAGGCGCCTTGGGACGATCGAATTCGCTGAAATCTTTCATTGCAAGCACCCGGCAAAGCTGACGGGCACGGTCGGCGCGGAAGTTGAAGAAGAACACGCCGTCGCCGTCTTTCAAAGTTCCGTCTACACCGGAAACAAGGCGCGGCTTGATAAATTCATCAGTCTCTCCGGCAGCGTATGCTTCTTCAACACCTTTAACAGGGTCGGAAACTTCCTGTCCTTCACCGAGAACGAGCGCCTTGTAGGAAAGTTCATTGCGCTCGTAATGCTTATCACGGTCCATGGAATAATAACGACCGGAAATAGAGGCCACTTTACCGGCCCCGATTTCAGCCATTTTATCCACCAACTGCTGCATGTAGACCTTACCGCTGGTGGGAGAAGTATCACGACCATCCATGAAAGCATGGACGAATATTTCCTTGATACCGGCATCCTTAGCCACTTCAATCAATGAAAAAAGATGATTGATGTGAGAATGCACGCCGCCATCGGAAAGAAGCCCCATGTAATGCAGGCGACCGTCCGCAGCTTTGACATTATCCATGAGACCGCTGATAGCTGCATTTGTTGCCAGCTCCTGTTTCTCAATGGCAATGTCAATGCGGGTCATGTCCTGATAAACAACCCGGCCAGCTCCGATGTTGGTGTGACCTACCTCGGAGTTACCCATGAATCCGTCAGGAAGCCCCACCGCACGTCCAGCACATTTGAGCTGGGTCCGGGGACAGCTTTCCATCAGCCCGTCCAGAACGGGAGTGTTGGCAAGTTTGACTGCGTTGCCTTTACCTTCAGGGGCAATTCCCCAACCGTCCAGAATAAGCAGAACGGAAGGAGCACCGGTTTGTTGTGACATGTTTCTATCCTTGCGCAGAATTAATCCTGCGGCTTGAGATTTAAATCCATTCTGGTGCCTTCGGACCAGAGACCTTCCACGTTGTAAAAACCGCGGTTATCTTCCTGAAAAATGTGTACGATAATATCGTTCAGATCGAGAAGGATCCAGTCTCCGGTTTTGTAGCCTTCCATACCGAGGTATTCGATATTTTCCTTGGAAAGCTGCTCCAGAACGAAATCAGCCAGAGCCTGTGCGTGACGCACACCTTTTGCTCCTGCAACCATTACCACTTCGGCGATGGGGCAGATGCCCTGTACGTCTACAGCGGAAACATCACTGGCTTGTTTTTCATCCAACCATTCAGCAACAAGCTGAACTTTATCCTTAGTATCGATCTGTTTAAATTTCTTTTCTTTAGTTTTCATTCTTTTGGTTTAATTAACCGGCGTCTTCCCCTTTCGGAAAACGCGCTTGAATTCGGAGCACAAACAGCAGGAATAAAGGGCTTAACACCCCTGCGTGCCGGAGGTCCGTTACTCCCGGCCAGACGCAGTTCTCACATTTCGTCCAAAGTACAATATGATTATATAGAGAATTTACGTCCGCTACGCAATCCATCTATAGCGGACTTTTAAATCATTTTCAATTGTGAAAATTATTTTCGAATCTGAAAACATTTTCATATAAAACTTTACTTCTTAGTATATCAAAAAATATCCTTAAAGCATAACCCCTTTCCTAAGCTTCGTGATTAGCTGACAATTAACTTATGTTTATATGTTTTTGTAAACCATCCCGCTTGACGGCGGGCAAACACTTATGCATTATACACGACATGCTTAACCACGACCTTTTTTCCTTTTTCTTTTTTTTCTTTTTTAGGACTGAAATATAGTCATCCCGTGGTTATGGAAAAATACACTTACTGAGAGTTTACCGGGCCACGGGCGCAAACCCCGTGGCCTTTTTTATTTTGTAACTTAAACCCTGTACCGGGATCAGCCATATCAGGAGGCAAGAGATGATCTTCGACGTAGACAAGGAAACAATGCCGAGGGAAGAGCTGGAAGAATTACAGCTCAGACGTCTTAAACAGCTTTGCGAGCGAGTTTATGCCAACGTTCCTTTTTACACCAACAAATTCAAGGAACTGGGTATTGAGCCCAAGGACATCAACTCCCTATCCGACCTGACCAAGCTCCCGTTTACTGAAAAGCAGGACCTGCGCAACCACTACCCCTTCGGCCTTTTTGCTGTTTCCCGCGAAAACATCGTCCGCATCCACTCCTCTTCCGGCACCACCGGCAAGGCAACTGTTGTCGGCTACACCAAGCGCGACATCAAAAACTGGGCGGACCTCATGGCCCGTTCCTTCGCCATTGCCGGAGCGACTCCTGAAGACAGCATTCACAACGCATACGGCTACGGCCTGTTCACCGGAGGCCTCGGCGCGCACTACGGTGCGGAAGCACTGGGCGCAACCATCATTCCGGTATCCGGCGGCGGTACCAGACGCCAGATCATGCTGCTTAAAGATTTCGGCGCAGATGTAATCTGTTGTACCCCTTCCTATGCACTGTTCCTGCACGAGACAGGCAAGGAAATGGGCATCGACTTCAAAAAACTGCCCCTGCGCATCGGTATTTTCGGTGCCGAACCTTGGACAGAGTCCATGCGCCGTGACATCGAACAAAAACTGAACATCAAGGCCCTCGACATCTACGGCCTTTCCGAAATCATGGGCCCGGGTGTTGCCATGGAATGTGCCGAAGAGCAAAACGGTCTGCACATCATGGAAGACCATTTCCTGCCCGAGATCATCAACCCCGAAACAGGCGAACACGTTAAACCGGGCGAAGCTGGAGAGCTGGTAATCACCACCCTGACCAAGGAAGGTATTCCGCTTATCCGCTACCGCACCCGCGACCTGACCCGCCTGAACTACACTGCCTGCCGCTGCGGTCGCACTTTCGCCCGCATGCAGCGCATTATGGGACGCAGTGACGATATGCTTATCATCCGCGGCGTAAACGTATTCCCATCTCAGATCGAGTCTATCCTCATCGAAACCGAAGGCCTTTCACCGCACTACCAGCTGGTAGTTGAGCGTGACGGAAACCTCGACATCCTGACCGTTAAAGTCGAAATTTCCGGAGCAGCATTCTCCGATGAAATTAAAAATTTACAGCGTCTCGAAAGAAAGATACAAAAAACTATTAAGGAATTCCTTGGCGTAACAGCCCGGGTTAAACTTGTGGAACCCAAATCCATTGAACGTTCCGTTGGTAAAGCCCAGAGAATTCTCGACCTGCGTAATCAGGACCAGCAATAGAACCTAATTCAAATGCGAGGAAACACCATGAAATGTGACCAGCTATCCATATTCCTTGAGAACCGTGCCGGAAGACTCGCCGAGGTAACCCGTCTGCTTACCGAGAACAAAGTCAATATCCGCGCCCTCTCTCTTGCCGACACTTCCGATTTCGGTATCCTGCGACTCATCGTGTCCGACTTTGATACAGCACAGAAAGTACTCAAAGAAGCAGGATTCACTGTGGGCAAGACTTCTGTCGTAGCTGTCGTTGTAGACGACCAGCCCGGCGGTCTGCATAATCTGCTCGAAATGCTGCGCGGCTCCGGTATTAACGTAGAATACATGTACGCTTTCGTACACCAGTCCGGCTCAAACGCCGTAATCATCTTCCGCTTCGACCGTACCGATCAGGCTATCGAACTGCTCGAATCCAAGAACATCAAGATGATCCCCAGCGAAGAGCTGTGTAAGTTATAAGCCTCCGGCGGCTGGGAAAGGGATACTTTTTGTAAAAAGTATCCCTTTCCCAGACCCCATCCCTTCCAAAACTTTTATTAAGCTTCGCATATAGCGCGTATAGACGGCGTAGACTTGATCGCAATATCTTGGTTGGTATTGCGTTTTTTTGTTATAAAGGGATTTATGAATATAAAATTACTTAAGCAAGAATCACCCTGCCGCTGGCGTATGGAAAAATACGGCCCCATGCGTGTTGATGCGCTATTCTTTGGAAACAAGGATATCATCCTCGAACTGGATGACACCACGGTTTCGCAGGTACGGGATGTGGCCTCTCTTCCGGGCGTGGTCGGCCAGGTCTGCGCCATGCCGGATGCCCATTCCGGTTATGGGTTCCCCATCGGCGGTGTTGGAGCTTTTGATGAGAAGCACGGGGTTATTTCAGCAGGTGGAGTTGGATTTGATATTTCCTGCGGAGTACGCACTCTTACTACCGGATTGAAGAAACAGGATTTGATCACTTGTGATGCCAAGCTTGCGGATTTGCTTTTCAAACGCATTCCGTCCGGCGCTGGTGTTGGAGGTGATATTATCCTTGAAGGTGATCAGCTTGATGAAATGCTGCTTGGCGGTGCTTCATGGGCTGTAGGTCAAGGAGTCGGAAAACCGGAGGATCTCGGCAGGATTGAGGGGAACGGCAGAAATAACTTTGCTGATCCGTGCAAAGTCCCTCTCAAAGCCAAGCAACGCATGCGTAACCAGATGGGATCACTGGGATCAGGCAACCATTATCTGGAAGTACAGTATGTGGAAGAAATTTACGATAAAGCTAAAGCCGCGGCCTTCGGGATCGGAATTGACGATGTGGTGGTCAGCATCCATTGCGGATCACGAGGATTGGGGCACCAGATTGCCAAGGATTACCTGCCCATGATGGCCAAAGCCGCTCCCGGATTCGGTATCAAACTTCCTCACAAAGATATTGCCTGCGCGCCGATTAATTCCGAATTGGGCCGCGACTACCTTGGAGCCATGGGTGCGGGCATCAACTGCGCCCTTGCCAACCGTCAAGCCATCACCCACCTTGTGCGTGAATGTTTTACAGATACTTTGCCACAGGCTGATTTGCGGCTGCTTTACGATGTGAGCCATAACACCTGCCATCGTGAAGAATTCAAAATTAACGGCAAAAAGAAAAATCTCTGGGTGCACCGTAAAGGCGCAACCCGCGCACTCGGCCCCGGACACCCTGAACTGCCAAGAGAATTCAAAAAACACGGCCAGCCTGTAATTATCGGCGGAAGCATGGGGACAGCGTCTTACATCCTTTCCGGAACAAAAGACTCAGCAGAAATATCTTTTTCATCCTGCTGTCACGGTGCTGGAAGGGTTATGAGCCGAGCCAAAGCGCGTAAGAATTTCAAAGGAAATAAAATCCAGAAAGAACTTGGCAGGCACGGAATTATAATCCGTACCGGATCTTTCAAGGGCATTGCCGAAGAAGCTCCCCTTGCCTACAAGGATGTGGACATGATCATCGAATCAACTCAAACTGCCGGAATAGCAGAAAAGGTTGCCCGCCTACGACCCATTTTATGTATAAAAGGCTAAAAATTGTGGAAATAGATTTTGATTTAGACTAAGTTACTCTAATGGAAAATATTGAAGTAATTAACAAGGATTGGCTGGCTTCCATGGCCTCCACAAAAAAGGAATTCCTGACCAAGCTTTTTGCCGTTTTCCTGCGAGATGAACCCGCCCGGGTAATCAAAATAAGGGAAGCTTTTCAAGCCGGACAGATGGATGAACTTAAATACCTTGCCCACTCCCTTAAAGGCGCAGCTGCCACAATGGGAGCAGACAGGGTTCGTGAAGCCTGCCTGAGACTGGAATACAGTGCTCGTGACGGTGACAAGGAACTCTCTGAAAAAAACCTGCATATTTTGGAAGATGAGATGAAGCTTGTTTACGATTTCATGAGCGATTTCATACAATAACCCAAAAATCTGCACTGAATATTTCATAAAAAGACCGGGGAAATCTTTCCCCGGTCTTTTTATATTTTAATGGCAGTTCCGATGGTAATCACTTTGTCTGCGGGAATCCGTAAATAGTCTAAAGGATCTTCCGAGACGGAGCTGAGCATGATAAAAATTTTCCGTCTTAGCAGGTGTTCTTTGTTGTCCTTGTTAAAACGCAACAGCATTCGTCCTATATAAAAATAACTGTCCGCACTGCTAAGCCCCAACTGGTTCCATGATTGTACCAAAATCAGCGACAGATTCGGCTTTTCCATGAACCCGTAATTCACAGTCATCCAGTATATATTTTTTTCAACAGTTTTCAGGGAAATACGTTTGTGCGAGTCAAAGTAAGGTTCACTGGATGTGTTCACCCGCAGGAACACCAGCTTCTCGTGAACTACCCGATTATTGCGTAGGTGTTGTAAAAAAGCATGCGGTATGAATTCGGAAGCTGAAAGAAATACAGCTTCTCCCGGAACCTTTGCCAGCATGTACTTTTCAATTTCGGATTCCAGATCAGAAACCTCAAGTCCGCGTGCCTGCAACCGCTCCTTAAGTACGGATCTGCCCCATATCCAGACATACATGCCATAAGCAATTAAACCGGCCAGCAATATGGGGAACCAGCCGCCCCCTGCAATCTTGGTAAAGTTGACAATGAAAAAGCCAAGATCAAACAGGGCAAAGAACCCGGTCAATATTGCTGCAAATATCCACGGGTATTTGCGTATCCTGCGCAGATAAAACCAGAACAGATAAGTGGTGATAACCATAGTTCCTGTTATGGCTATTCCGTAGGCCCCGGCCAGATGTTCAGAGCCTTCAAAAACCAGCACCAGAAAAATGCACAAACCAGCCATAACCCAGTTTACTGATCTCACATAAACCTGACCCGGATTTTCTTCCGAAGTCTGTAAAATTCGGATACGTGGAATAAAACCGAGATGGACAGCCTGAGCGGTAAGCGAAAAGGCACCGGAAATAATGGCCTGTGAAGCAATGATTGCCGCGAAAGTCGCCAGAGCGACCATAGGCAACATTAAAAATTTGGGGAAAAGGCTGAAAAACGGGTTGATTATCGATTCGGGATTCTCGATCAGTATAGCCCCCTGCCCCAGATAATTCAGCAGCAGACTGGGCAGGGCCACAAAATACCATGCAAGTGTAATCGGCCTACGTCCGAAATGTCCCATATCGGCAAAAAGAGCCTCCCCCCCGGTAACACAAAGGACAACCGCCCCAAGAACCATGGTTCCAGCCAGACCGTTTTCAGCAAAAAAATTCAATGCATAATATGGACTAAATGCCTGAAGTACGACCGGATTACCTATTGCTGAGAATAATCCGAAAACACCTATCACCGTAAACCAGATCAGCATGACCGGGCCGAACAAACTACCGATTTTATCAGTGCCGCTGCTCTGAAAAGCAAACAGAGCCAGAAGAATTGTGCAAGCTATATACGGCGTGTATTGGTGTGCAGCCGTTGTAGCGATATCTAGCCCTTCAATGGCGGAAAGCACGGAAATTGCCGGAGTGATAACCCCGTCACCATACAGCAACGCCCCGCCGATCATTGCAGCGAAAAGCATAAATGAAGCTGATCTGCGCTGCCCTTCATGACTGACCAATTCGTAAAGCGCGAAAATACCGCCCTCGCCCTCGTTATCTGCTGCCATGACAAAAGTTACGTACTTAAGGCAGATCACAATCAAAAGAGCCCAGATAATCAGGGAAAGCACTCCAAGTACATTAGCCGGGTTAAGCGCAATGGCATGATGCCCGCTGAAACAGGCCTTCATTGCGTAGAGAGGACTGGTTCCGATGTCTCCGAAAACAACTCCCAATGCACCCAATGCTAACGCGGCCTGACGGCTTTTATCTTTCTGTTTTAGCATAAGCTACCCGCGTAGGATTCAGCCGAACAAAAAAAGGGGAAAACTATCCGGCAAAATAGTTTTCCCCTCCTGATGAAACATATTAAAATTTACTCGCCCTTACGACCGTACGTTTCCTTCTCAATCAGCCACTTTCCATCTTTACGCAGAAACTCAAAAGAAGGATTAAATTTACCACGCCCATCGTTGCTCCGGTAATCCCACTGTACCCTTATGTTACATTTATTGCCTTCAACCGAGAATGAGGTAATCTTGAACAAACGCAATTTGAAAGAACTCTCCAACCAATAAGAAGAACAACGAGCCAGACTTTCACTGAAATCTGAAAACAAATGTTCTTCAGTTGATTTGCACGGGAACGACATTACAACCGCATTATCAGCATACAAGGAACGAATAGCATCGAAATCCCTGAGATTGTAGGCGTCCTTATAATCAAAAAGAACATCCTTGATTTCATCGCGGACCCCATCGTCAGCAGAAGCTCCAGCGGAAACAGCAGCACAGGCAACAACCAGCAAAATCAACATTGAGAATAAAATTTTCTTCACAGCAAACACCTTATGATACGTTTATTTTATGCAACTTCATTTCTCTTAAAACAAATTGAAATAAAAATCAGCAAATCCCGTTCATCTTACGCCACTTTTGCAGACAGGCCTGCACTTCCTCAAAAGTTTCGTCAGGATTTTTTCCAGCTGTATCCACAATACATTCGGCATTATTATCTTCCTGAAATTTAACATCCACCCCGATAACTTCGCCAAGGTCCTTGAATTCCTTTCCGGTACGCTGCCGCTCAAGAGCCTTTTCATACAAACCGGCCATAACCAGCCCCTGCTGCCGCCCGGATTCCCGTTTCATGGCCATATTCACAGGGCAGCGCAAATATACTTCAGCAAAAAATTCTATTTTCTCACGGGCATCATTGCGCCAGCAAAGCTCGTGGGCGGAACCGTCCAGAATTACACATCGACCGGACTGCATGATTGAAAGAGCATCTTCCACAAATAAATTATAAGCACGCTGACGCTCGTCACAGGTATATTCAGGATTGGGGATATAAATTTTTCGCCGATCATCCATACAAAGAAGGACAACCTTAACTCCTTCTGCCCGCAACTTATCATACAATTTTCTAGCAATGGTACTCTTGCCGCATGCAGGCAGGCCGGTAATCCAGATAGCCCAGTTTTTGTTAACGCATATACCTTTCGAATTGGACATAATCGAAAACCTCATCCTCAAGGACATTTTCAATAAAACGCATCAACGCATCCCGCACTTCCTGCGGATGATCTGGATACCATACAGGCGAAGCAATGACCAACCCCCTGAACACGAAAAATGGGGCCATAACCTGTAGGACCTCCATATCTCCGGTCTTTTCAAGATAGGTTTCCATATAGGTCATGTATAGATTGCGCATCTTGCTGGAAAATTTACCATCAGAATAAAGGCCGAAAAGAATATAATTAGTTGCCATGCAACAAAGGTCCCCGGCAGGTTCGCCCCACTCACCCCGGCTGCGGTCGAGCACGCTGAAATCTTCCGGGCCGCCCATGAGAACATTCCACGGATGAAAATCACCATGAACAGCACATAGACGGTGGGTATAATGAAAGAGCTTCCAGCGCCAATCAATCAACTTCTTCTCTAGATTCACAAAACGGCTTTGAGAAAAAAACTCGCAAGGGTGTTTGAAAGCCTCATCAATCAATCCCATAATACATTCGCTAGACCCGATCAGATCGCGGATACGACGCATGTACAAATGAGGATCATCTTTCTTTACTGAATGGATTTCCGCCAGCCACCCGGCTAGATCGGCAGCGCTTTGAACGTCCTGATCCGAGAAGTCCCCGTTACGGATGCGGTCAAGATCGTTAAAGTAATCATATCCCTGTAACTTCTCATTAAGGATAAAAAATTCCTGCGGTTCATTGAGGGGAAGCATCTCGCCACTACGACTGATATATCCGATTCCCATAGGTTTAACATGGCGCGGAAGACGTGCCGAGGTTTCATACTGAAACATGAGCACTGCCGCCCTGTCCCAATAGAACTGGTGCCCGTAATTATCCCCTTTCATGACTGAAATAACGGTTTCGCGCTCCTCGCCATCCACAGTGAAAAGCACCAGCAACGGTTTACCGTAGCCGAATTTCTTCATCCCCTGCTTATCGAGCGAACCGATATCCCCGTAATCCACAAGGACCGTGCCGGGGCCAAAAGCTTCTCTCAAGTAACCTTCAAGCATGGCAGCGGTTATTTCAATCATGATGCATCCTCCGGGATTTTAATTCCTAGGATACAGGAACAGACAACTCACTTACAACTATTTTCGGCAAAAAAGAGGTCAAAGCACTTAGAATAAAAAAACCGGAACCCTGCGAGCAGGATTCCGGCATAAGATCAGATTGCGTAAACTGGTAATTTTAAAGTTTACCGAAGTTATCTTCGTAACGTGCCCAGAACTCTTCTTCAGTATAAGAATGTTCCTGAGTACCGAGTTTCTCAACACAGTATACAGCACTGACAGCTCCTACATGGGCAGCTTCAACAAGGTTTTTGCCCATAGCAAGGCCCTTGATCAGTCCGGCACGGAAAGCATCGCCTGCTCCGGTGGGATCTTCTACAACTTCAGCCTTAGCAGCGGGAACTTTGGTTTCGCCGCCTTTTTCAACAACAAGACAACCCTGTTCGCCAAGAGTTACGATGATGGAATCACAAATTCCCATGAGTTCATCACGGGTCTTGCCTGTGGACTTCATGATCATTTCCAGTTCGTAGTCATTGGAAACAAGGATCTTGCAGCCGCTAATCATTTCCAGCAGCTGTTCACCGCTGAATGCGGGAATGTTCTGGCCCGGATCGTAGATGAAAGAGACACCTTTTTCACGGTAGACCTTGGGGAAATTCTGCATGTCATCAAGGTTGCCGGGAGAAACGATTGCCAGTGCATCCGCAGGATTCACAGCAGAAAAATCGTAATCGCAACCGTATTTCATAGCACCGGGGTTGAATCCGGTGATCTGGTTGTCGGATTTATCGGTAGTGATATAAGCTCCGGCGGTGAATTCGCTATCTATACGCTTAATGCCTTCACGGGTAATTTTGTTATCATCAAGCCATTTTTCATAGCCGTCAAAATCTTTACCGCCTGTACCGAGGATTACGGGTTTCTCATCGAGCATGGAGAGAGCGTAAGCTATGTTTCCGGCTGTTCCGCCGAAGCGTTCATCGAGGCCGTCCACAAGAAAGCACACATTAAGCATGTGAATTTTATCGGGCAGGATATGATCGGCAAAACTACCGGGAAAACTCATAATTCTGTCATAGGCCAAAGAACCGGAAACCAATATCTGCATTTGTTTGAACTCCTTAAATGTGATTCGAGCAAGAAATAAATAAGCATACTCCCACTCGCTTTGCGCGGATGAGAGTATGCTTTCTTTAATGGTAAAGTCAATAAACAGGCTAGCCGGTATGGCTTTTTACCCATTCAAAGAACTCTTCATTACCCTGCTTTGCCTCCATAGCAACAATTGCAGGACAATCATAGCTATGGAGGTTCTTTACCGTCTGGATCAATTTCTCAACCAGTTCAGGTGTTGTCTTGGCGAGAAGGACTGTTTCCTCGGAATGCTCAAGCTTCCCCTCCCACCAATACATGGATTCCATCTTCTCAAAGATATTCACACATGCAGCCAGATGACGCATGACCAGCTCTCCACCGATCTCACGCGCCTCTTCAACGTCCCCAGTGGTTATATAAACCATCATTACGGACATAAAGCCCTCCTACTTACAGACAGGACTCTCACCGGGCTTGGCGTTTGCAAGGTAATTACTGATTGCATCCAGTTCATCGGCAGTAATAGTCATGCCCATATCAGCCATGCGCTGGTTGGTTTTTTCCCATGCAGCCAGATCTTTTTTACCCAAGCCGCGACAAACGCGCTTCAAGCTATGACAAGATGTACACTTGGTAAGAACAAGGCTGGAACCATCTGCAGCACCGGAAGTGGAAAGTCCTAAACCGGAGATGGTAAACAGAGCCGCAACTATCAAACTTAATGCTAATTTCATATTCAATTCCTCCACTTTGGATTTGTATTAGATGATACATGAATTGACATGAACGGCAACATTTATCACCATCATGGACATATATTCGATGATTGTAAGTTAGACCAAGAAATGATAGCCCACAGCAGACATTATGAAAATGAAAAGCCCAGATAAAAAAACTCTGCAAAGAGCAACCATAATCTATGACCGTCTGATTAAAAGGTATCCGAACCCGGAGCCGGAATTAGATTGGAATAATGCATGGGAACTGATGGTTGCCACGGCCCTTGCCGCACAGTGTACGGATGTGAGGGTCAACAAGGTTACCCCGGAACTTTTCAAACGCTGGCCCGGTCCCGCCGAAATGATCAAGGCGGATATCGCGGACATCGAAGAAGTAATCCGCTCCACCGGACTTTTCCGCAATAAGGCGAAAAATCTGAAAGGTGCGGCGGAAGTTGTCATGAATGAGTTCGGCGGTGAAATGCCACGGACCATGAAAGATATGATCAAGCTTCCCGGAGTAGCCCGCAAAACCGCCAATATTGTGCTGTCCAACGCCATGGATATTCACGAAGGCGTGGCAGTTGATACCCATGTAAAAAGGCTTTCATTCAGGATGGGCTTAACCGAAAGCACCAACCCAAATGTAATTGAAAAAGACCTGATGCCGCTTTTCAAGCGCGAGAACTGGGGCGACGCCAACCATGTTCTTGTCCTTTATGGCCGTGAAATATGCTCGGCCAGAAGCCCTAAATGCGACATTTGCGAACTTAACGATATCTGTCCGAAAAACGGAATTGAGAAAAAATAATGAGCGAAGAGAAAAAGAAACCCGGTACCTTTACCGTACATGCAACCGACGGCCACGCGCGCCGCGGAACCCTTGTCACCGCACACGGTGAAATCCAGACCCCGGTCTACATGCCCGTTGGCACCCAGGGTGCTGTTAAGGGTGTTTCCCCACGTGATCTGAAAGAAATCAACTCCCAGATCATCCTCGGAAACACCTACCACCTCTACCTGCGTCCCGGTGACGAGCTCGTTGCCCGCCGTGGCGGTCTGCACAAATTCGCCAACTGGGATAAACCCATCCTCACCGATAGCGGAGGATTTCAGGTCTTCAGCCTTGAGTCCATCCGTAAGATCACCGAGCAGGGTGTAGAATTTCGTTCCTATCTTGACGGATCAAAACATTTCTTTTCCCCGGAAAAAGTCATTTCCATCCAGAACAATATCGGCTCCGATATCATGATGGTGCTGGATGAATGTGTAGGTTACGGACATGACCGCGACTACACAGCAAAATCCCTTGAAATGACCACCCGCTGGGCCAAACGTTGCCGTGATGCATACCCCGTAGGTTCCGGCGATCAGCTCATGTTCGGTATTGTTCAGGGCGGCTTCCACAAAGACCTGCGTGAAGTATCCCTTGAGCAGCTCCGCGAGATTCCCTTCGAAGGTTTCGCCATCGGCGGCCTGAGTGTAGGTGAACCCATCCCGGACATGTACGACATCCTGCAGCACATCGGCCCCAAACTGCCTGAAGAAAAACCCCGCTACCTCATGGGCGTGGGAACTCCGCTGGACATCCTTGAAGGTATTGCCAACGGCGTGGACATGTTCGACTGCGTGCTGCCCACAAGAAACGCACGGAACGGAACCCTGTACACCAGCCTCGGCAAGGTCAACATCAAGCGTGCGCAGTATCGCGAAGATGACTCCCCTCTGGACCCGAACTGTGACTGCTACACCTGCCGCACATTCAGCAAGGCTTACCTGCGCCACCTGTACACAGCCAAGGAACTGCTTTCCTACCAGCTGAACTCGATCCATAACCTGCGCTTCTTCCTCAAACTGACCGAAGAAGCACGGGATGCCATTGAAAAAGGCACTTTCGCTGACCTGCGCAAAAAATACGAAGCGGTTTACGAATCGCCAGTTAAATAATGAAAATTATCAGACCATTATTAACGCTGATTGGAGCACTGACCGTTGCCGGAATACTGGCGGCGGCAGTGCTTTTTTTCTTTGCCCCGGTTCTGCTTCAACAGGAGGATGAGCTTGAAAAAGCTGATGCCATCGTAGTTTTAGGAGGACATTACTACCGTCCGCTCTACGCTGCTGATCTCTATAATAAAGGCTATGCACCTCGTATTTTAGCCAGCAAACCGGTAATTACACCGGAAATTGAAGCTGTGCGCGATCTGGACATACATTTCCCCTACCAATGGGAAGTATTTAGGGATGTGCTGCTGAAAAAAGATGTGCCGGCAGAAAGAATTGAATTTTTCGGCAAAGCTAACATCAGCACCCTTGATGAAGCGGAAAAACTGAGAGACAAACTCACTCCGCAAATAAAATCTATAATACTCGTGACCTCGCCCATGCACACTCGGCGTGCCGGAATCATCTTCAGGGAGATTCTACCACCGAACGTAAAGATCATTGTGGTCGGCACTCCCTACGAAGTCACCCCAGAGAGGTGGTGGACCAATTTCCGGGCTGCACCATTTGTTGTTCTGGAAGTAGCCAAAACACTCTATTACGAATTTGGAGGAGCTTTCAGAAGCTCGGAATCAACTACCAATTAAAAAGAAAAAAGACCTTCCGGATACCGGAAGGTCTTTTTTCTTTTTATGCTTTAGTCATTTTCTGCAATGTGCTGACTATCTTTTCCATTATCGCATCAATCTCAACAGACTCCGGCAGATTGAGAACGTTACCATCTGACATCTGGCGTTCCACCAAACCGGGCAGTTGCGGCATGGTGAAACTATTCTGCGGCAGATGATCCAGCTTGGGAGGCTCTCCGCCCAAATAGCGATTGATAACCAGCACCTGATTATCCAGCCCCAACTCCGAAGCCATACGGCCCACCTCTGAAGCTGTCTGAAAACTGCGTATGGAAGGCTCACTGACAACCACTAATCCGTCAACGTGCATGGCTGTCCCCCTGCCGAGATGCTCTACCCCGGCTTCAAGATCAACCAGAACGCAATCATCACTGTCCATCACGATATGGGCCAGCAGTGCTTTGAGCAGGGCATTAGCATCACAGGCACAACCGCCCCCGGCGTTGGAAAGTCCGCCCATTACCAGCAGCCTTTTCTTACCCGGATCAACACCGGGGAAAGGCTCTTCATGAAGCGGAAGTTCCACCGCAAGCTCTTCCGGCAGATCACCTACTTCCGGGTTTAGGTTGAGAAAACCTTCCTCATGTATCCGATCTCTGACCAGGTCAGTTCTTGAAGACACAGAAACTGGAAGTACCCCGGCATCCAAGCCGGAAGACTGCCCAAGCGACAGGGCCGTGTCTGCATCGATCATCCAGACGTTCTGTCCACTTCGGGCCATCCAGTCTGCCATCCACGAGGTGATGGAAGTCTTGCCTACACCGCCCTTGCCTGCAAATGCCAGCTTCATACTCAACTCCCCTACTCGCTTAGACCAAGACCTATACGTTTAGCCTTGATCCTTTCATCGAAGAGTTCGGCAGCCTTAACCGGATCAGGTTCAATAACAAATGAAGCACCGACCAGATCTTCAAGTCCGGAAACAGCTATGTTGGTCACAGTTTCGGAACCAAGAATATTCGGCGGATGTCCGAGGTGGGTGTAAATCCCACTGGCTACGGCATAAAGGCCGATTGCTGCGGCTTTTTCCGAATACCACTCAGGAGAGGATGCTCCAACCGGCAAGTCACTGATGTCTACATTCAAAGCATCAGCCAGTGCTGCACAAAGTTGCAGGATGCGGGCATTATCCACACAGGACCCGTAATGCAGAACAGGCGGAATTCCCAAAGCGCCGCAGACCTTCTTGATTCCCGGTCCGGCCATTTCAATGGCATCGGGAACCAGCAGTCCGGCTTTACCTGCTGCGGTAGTTACGCATCCGGTAACCAGAACAAGAATATCTTTCTTGATCAATTCCTTGGCGAGCCCCACATTCATGGAATCCTGCTGGAACTTAGGGTTGTTACAACCGACAATTCCAACAGCACCACGAATATCCCCGGCAGCAATAGCCTGAACCAGCGGATCAAGGGAACCGCCCAGTGCGGAGATAACGGCCTCGTTGGAAAATCCGGTCATGATTTCCACAGGCTCACAAGGAATATCCACACGGGAAGCATCACGTTCAGAATATGCTTTAACAGCCAGACGCACTATTTCAGTCGCCTGCTCGTAAGCATTATGCGGATGAATATCAAAATGAGTGGCCCCGGTAAAACGGGCCTTAGCTGCGGTGTCGATAAATCTGGTGTGGTAGCAGCTGGAAATCTGCACAAGACTGGGCATGATGCACTGATAATCAACTACCACAGCCTCAACCGCTCCGGTCAGGATTGCCAGCTCGGTCATAAGGTGGTTCCCCGCCATGGGAATGCCTTTACGCATGAGCAATTCGTTACCGGTACAACAAAGACCTGCGATGTTGATTCCGGCTGCTCCGGCGGCCTTTGCTTCGGCAACAATTTCAGGATCACGGGAAGCGGCCAGAATCATCTCGGAAACAACGGGATTGTGTCCGTGTACAAGAATATTAACTTTGTCTTCTTTGATAACGCCAAGGTTGGCCTGCGACATGGAAGGGGTCGGGGTTCCGAAAATAACATCTGAAAGCTCGGTACCGATCATGGAGCCGCCCCAGCCGTCAGCAAGTGAAGTCCGGGCTGCATGGAGAAGGGTGTTAGGCGCGTCATTATCACAGCCCATATGGGTACGATGCATCATTTCGGCAATTTCACGGTCAACACCGCGCGGGACCATACCCAGCTTGGTCCAGATGTCCTTACGCTTCTGGGGAACGCGGGAAAGAAAAGAAACTTCTTTTTTGCGACTGCCGAAATCACCAAAGAAACATTCCATTGCATCGCGGGCAATGTCCTTGATATCGCGCCCTTCAGTTTCAATACCTACTTCAGCGGAAATACGGCGCAGTTTATCTTCGTCAGTAATTTTATAATCTTTGGTTTCACCCTCGACAATCGCTTCAAGCACCTCAATCAAATCGCGTCCATGATCAGAATGGCCTGCTGCACCGCCAGCCACAAAACGACCGAAGTTCCTTGCAACCACAACATCCGCATCAGCGCCGCATACACCGCGCGGAGATTTGGGGGTAATTTTACACGGCCCCATGGTACAGATACGGCAACTGGTACCAAGTTCGCAAAATTTGCAATGCGGAGTCTGCTTTTGCAGCCTCTCATGCACTGTTTCAATACCCTCTGCACGCGCTTTGTTAATCATCGCACGGGCATCTTCCCAAATTGTCAGTTCTTCAGCCGGACGGGGGTCTTTCGCCATTAACCTATCCTCCCTGTTTTTCCGAAATCATAAAAGATAACTTCCGGTTCATTCCTATTACTCTAACGTAACAAGTCGGACGCAATATGTTTGTCGGGTACCCGACAAAAGAAGTATATTTTTGATATTCGATAAACTTCACTGCCTGCAATCAGTATATCCCCCTGAGAATCGCATACTTTTTAATATAGAAACAGGTTAATTTTCAGCGAAGGACTTCAGTTGCTCAAGATCGGAAACAAGCCAGTCAGAACGGTCAATTCGAACAAGAATTCCTTCGCGTATAAGGTTGTTCAGCAGGGTGGATACAGTTTGGCGGGTAGCGCCCAGAAGAGTAGAAAGTTGCTCGGTAGTCAGGTTGAGATTTATCTCTATTCCGCCATCAACGGGTTTCCCGTATTGATCTGCTTCTTTGTACAGATAGGCGCAGAGACGTGAATTGATATCTTTGAAAACCAATCCATCAATTACGGAAAAAGAATTCTGAAGAATCTTACCCAAAACGCGGACCATAGTGCGGTTAAAAATAGGAATATCGGCCATACAGCGCTTAACGGACTGAACATCGGTGGTCAGCAACATGCCGTCTTCATAAGCCTGAACAAAACATCCGGCATGGGTGGAATAAAGATCTCCGGGTCCAAGTATCCCAAGAGTAAATTCCTTGGATTCGTAAGCAAGGTAAATACGCACCCTGCCTTTTGCGACAATAAAGACGAGATCATCCTCAGTATCGGGAGCAAAAATAACCGCCCCTTTCTTAAACTTGCGTTCACTGAAAACATTACGGATATCTTCAAAATCAGCACGTTCTAGCTCATCCAGAAGATTGATACCGGAAAATTTCATGCTTAACCGTCCTCAGGTGCAGCGGGGAGTTTTTTCAAAAATTTGTCCATATTTTCAGCACATTCAGACAAAGACGTATCACATCCGCTTTCTCGGATTACAATTTTAATATCATCGAACATCTTGGCAACAAAAAGCATTCCCGGATTTTCAACCACAGTGCTGGCTCCCTTACCTGACCCGGAAAGAATTCCCATAACCTGTAACATGGTCAGATTCCGGGGGGAAACGGCAAAAGAATATAACTCATTCCCTTCTTCTGACCCTTTGATCAGAATTCCGCTTTCCACAAATCTATCCAGCAGCGGAGAGATAAACCGCACAGGAACACCTATCTCCCCTGCAAGTTCTTCCAGATCATAAGGATGCTCAGAATTCTCAAAGCGCATAGTCATAAGGCTCAGTGCCAGCAAGGAAAACTTCTGCATATCCTCCACTCCGGCATCGGGCATAAACTTCTGCTGCCGATAAAGCATCACATTCTGGACAGCGTAACTAATCTCCGAGCCGAGCAGGACTATCACCCAACTGGCATAAAGCCAAACCAAAAAAAGCGGCAACTGAGCAAAACTGCCGTAAATTGCATTGTACTTGGTAACCCCAATCTGCCAGTTGATGTAGGCCCACTGTGCCATCTGCCAGACAGTCCCAGCCACCACCCCGCCAGCCAGAGCACTGGTAATCCGTACTTTAGTATTAGGCATAAAGGCATATATAAAAGTGAAAGACAACCAGATAAGAACCAAGGGAGCCAGACTGATCAAAAAACTTTCCAGCTCCGTAATTCCATAAATACTTCCAAACTGTTGCAAAACAGCCTGCTTCTTGATGGATACGCTGACACTTGTGGCTACAATAACCGCCACCGGACAAATGAAAATTACCGAGAAAAAATCTGTAAATTTACGCCAGAAAGTGCGTCCGTGGCTGACTTTCCAAATTATGTTGAAAGCTTTTTCAACAGTTCCCACAGTAGAAAGAACAGTAAAAAGCAAGGTAGCAACACCTATCCAGCCGAGAGTCTGAACATTGGTATTATCCACATACTCAAGAATCTTCCCGACAACTTCTTCCCTTCCGGCAGAAACTTTAAGCAGCATCTCTTGGATATAACTTGAATCCTGAAAGCCCATTCCCTTCATCAAAGAAAAGGCCACCGCAAGAAACGGAACAATGGAAAGCATTGTAGTAAATGTGAGTGCGGACGCACGAATAATGCATTGATCTCTAAGAAACCCTATTGTGACGAGATAGCCCACACGGGCCATGGTATGCAGAATCTTTATGGGACCGCTGACATGGGAAGCGCTCCAATCCCAAATATCATTCAGGAAAAACTCGGAAATCCGTCTTCCAACTTTTCCACCGGTCATCGCGTGCCCCCTGCTGAATTATGAATAGGTAACTGAAAGCATTGCTATACAAATATCAATTTTGTTGAACCATATCAGAATATAAGCTTCCTGAAAAACATAAAAGACTGCTCCGGAAGACCGAGCACATCATTAAGCACATCGCTCCAACGCTCAAGCCCCTTTACCTCGACTTTAGGATCGCTGAGCTTTCCTGTTACAGCGACATTGACCCCGGTCATGGCATCAAGAAAAGCATTTACCAGCTTCAGGTAAAGGTTTGGCAGCTTGATAATATCAGCATTGACCTGCACGTTGATGGAATCCTCAGGAAAACTGAATCCACCCTTGGCTGTTGCGGTCAGGTAGTCTGTTTTCAAAAGGTAGTTCCCAACCTTGAATCGACCATCCTTACCGTTAACAACACCGGACATGACCGAAAAACGGGTCGGACTGGGAGATTTCTCTTTTTTAGTGTCATTTTCAGCGGCAGTAACAAAAAGGTACGAACCATCTACAATTTTAAAGGCCAATCCTCCGGTCATGGTATTTACGAAATCTATATTGGCGGTAGAATTTCCGCTTAACTTAAGGGAAGCATCAGTCTTACCCTTCACGCAATCACGACCAACGTAATCAGCAAAAAACAACCCGGCCTCAAATTGGCGAACTTCAATATCAGTATCCAGTGAAACTGTTCCGTTTTTAAGACCAAGGTCGAGCTTTCCTGCCAGGTTACCTTCATGAAACTTACCCTGCATATTATTAATGCCGATAACCTGATCTTTCATATCCACGTCCGCACTGAGACTGCTGCCCGCAAAATCAAAAATACGAAAGTAATTACACTCTACCTTTCCGCTGGCATTAATAGCCCCAAGCAGTGCATCGGGGAACTGCCATTCCGAAAATTTAAAATTCTGGACTTCCTTAAACCCGTTTTCTTTACCTTTATCTTCAGTACTGGAGGCAAAAACATCAGGCGGCAGAAAACGGTCTACATCCACCCTGTCGCCTTTAATGACAAAGTTCAAAAACGGTTTTTTAAAATCAGTGACCTGAAAAGTCGCCTCTGCCTCAGCTTCATCAAGGCTGGCCTTATTTACCCTGAAGGTTAGGTTCTCACCGTTAAGCTGAAAAGAGGAATCCAGAGAAACAGACTCAAATGCATCGGGATCCTGAGTTTCAGGTTTTCCAACTCCGAAGAGATCAAAAAATTCTGCACAAGCTACCTTAGGCAGCTTAAGCTCTCCATTTGCTGAGGCGGTTTCGCTGCCAAGCCTGCGAGCATCCACAGAGCCGGATAAATTAATTTTACCACTCTTCAAGGAAAAATTATCCAACTTCAAATCACCGGACTTAACTGCTCCGCTGCCGGAAACAACAAGCGAAACATCTTTCTTGATAAACGGAACTCCTTTGCCGCCAATAGAAAAGTCCAGCTTACCATCCCTGATATCAACATTTGCCGGATCAAATCTGCTGGTCAAAACCCCGCCGTTGAACCTGCCCTTAAAAGAGCCCTCCGGCTCCAGAAAAGAACCGGACAGTTTCAAATCAACCTTGCGGCCGACTAATCCCTGAGGAGTCTTCCCCGCCAAGGGTTCAAAATTAAGCGATAATCCGGCTCGTTTCACCCGCAGCTTTTTCAACTCATCAGGAACGTTCTTGAAGCCCAAATCAGCGACAACGTCATTGCCCTCAAAACTGGAATCCAGCTTGAGGTTACGGACAAGTTCACCGGGAGTGCGCCCATTGGAACGCAGGTAGTTCAGCTTAAATGCAGCCCTGCCAGCATGGAATTTTAAACTATCCACCTTAAGCGGGATGCGCGCCAAAGAAAACGGAGAGACAGAGCCTTGGCCGTTCAGGTAAAGAACATCCTTTTCACGACGCTTATCAAAGGCCAAATCAACGGACAGGCCGAAATCGCCATCTAAATAAGACCCTTTGCCAATGCTTAAACTGGCGACCTTCGGTCCCGGAGAGACGGCAAGCTTCACATTCTCCAGATTGATACCGTCATAAACAAAACGATCCAGCTGCAATTTACCATTACATGGAATCTTCTTCACCAGATCGGCAATGACCATATCGCGCAACGGATTTTTCATCGACTCAGGTTTTGCTTTGCCAGCAGTGCCGTTACCGTTAATCTTTTTCTCTAAATCGAAAAGCTTCGCATAGGGATCAAAAATCACGGAATCAGCATGCACATCAAACTCAAGCCAAGGGCTGCGGTAATCCTTGAGTGAGAAATCTCCTCTGATGACTGTCTTATCCACCGCCAGAACCATGTGCGAAAGCTCGGTCTTTTCCAAGGTGGAATGGAAATCCATTTCAAAGGAAGCTACATTTAAAATATCTTTAAACTCAGCCGGGATGGGAATAGGCGTAAATCTTGAAAAAACTTTCTTGGGATCAAAACGGGTAGACTTAAGAGAACCTTTAAAATCAGGCGCATGATAAATATCAGTACAATTTGCCGAGCCGCTTAAACGTACTCCTGCCCCTTGCAGTACCAGCCCCTTAACATCAATCATTCCCTCAACAAGATTGAAATCAAGCGAAGCTATACCTTCCACTACCTCACCTTTACCAAGCAGCTCATCGCTTTCAACCTTCACTGATAGAGAAGTCTCGGAAAGGGACACCTGTTTCTCCTGCACAGAAAAATCCAACAGTCCCTTAAGATTTGCCTGAGCTTTGAGATTGAACAGGGCTGCATCAAGCATTGCGCTAAGATCAAATGCTAATGGGGTTCCCTTACGCAGCAGACCGGTACGAACATTAACTCCGGACACCGTAAATGAATTACCGCTACCCTTATCACTATATGAGCAGGTTGCATTCAAAACGCTGAGTCCCCGGACGCTGATGCTATCGAAATATTTTATTCCGACATCATCATTTTCCGCACCGTCATCAGATCCTAGAAGGGGAAGATTTAAAGAACCGTCTTTGAGGCGATCCACATGAAGAGAAGGCGAATCCACAATGATTGTATCAACTTCTAAATCCCCGCTGAGCAATGGAATTAAACGAACCTTGAAGTCGATACCTTGAACGGTAAGTTGATGAGGATAGGCTGAATCTACTGGAGCTGAAACGGTCAAGGGACCGGTCTCCACCCCCAGCCAAGGATAAAATATCAGATCTAAATTTTCGTCGAAACGAACTTCGCGTTCGAGCTTTTCGCTGAGAATATTTTCCAAAGCAATGCGTGGTTCATCCGACTCAAGATAAAACACACCTCCAACCACCGCAGCCAAAATACAGAGGTCAAAAAGGATAAACAGAATCCAAAAAAGTTTTTTTACCCGCAAAAGCACTGCCAGCACCCATATATAAAAATTTACCCCGCCCCAAAACTATTACTTTATTAACCGGGAAAAGGTAAGGGAATTCCAACGGAACAGATAACCCTACTGAAATTACTTTTCCTGACAGAACAATGAAGTCTTCATGGGATGCCCGGTCACATCAGCCACAACCGGACACTTTACTTTAAAAGCATAGTAGACATCCGGTCTGACACCCCAAAGGGATTCAAAATTGCCCTGACCTTTACTGAGCACTACAGGGGACTCATCAAGGCGAGCAAGAAATTCAGGACTGCAACGGTTAAGCACCGTACCGGGTGTATCAACACCGGAAGTAACAACTTCACACAAATCAGTCATGCCGACAACTTTTGCATCTACCACTGTGGCATCATTGAGAATATTTTTACCGCGCACAGCATAGGTTACATCAATACCCTCATCACGCAATAGTCCGGTCAAGATTGTATCCAGTCCGATTTCCCCGGCATTATCACCAAGTACCAGCAAAGACTTATGCTCGCGCACTTCATGGATAAATTTACTGAAAGCAGCATGATCCAGACCATGCTCAAGATTTTCAAGTTCAGCTTCCCAGTCATATTCGCCCATAACTGCGCAATCCATATAGTTGCCGATAATGGAAACTCCCATAGCCGCCAGCAACGGCTCATCACTGGCCTGTACCTTGTTCTTAACTTCCGGCAAAAGCTCTAACACGCGTTTGTTGGCTTCTTCTTTCTGGGTTTTAAAAATATCAATCTCGCCAACATACTCTGCGACTTCTCTAAAAAGACGTCCGGCCAGGGAAGGAGGAGATTCACTCAGATCAGCAGATGCAAAACCGGCCGCCCAGTGCTTTACAACTTTTTCATGAATATCTTCCTGACCGGGACAGGTTTCCCTAATCCCAGCAAGAGCCATCTTCAAAAAACATGGCAGGCAATCCAAATGAGTTCTCATAACTATACCTTTCCCACTCTAAAAAGAGCTGGGCTAATTTTGATTCCATAAGCGAGAAAAAAGGGCATATTTTTAGCCCAAACATCAACATGAAAACATTTACGCCGCGCAATAAAACACTGAATTTATGACATTTACTACCAAGGCACGGCTGTTGCTTATCTAAAAGTGACAATAACTAAAACAGAGGAGTAAACAATGCCATTTACCAACAGAAATAACAATAGCTCCCAAAGGGCTGGTCGGGGACAGGGTCCTTGCGGAGCCGGAATGTCCAGAGGAAGAGGCGCGGGCTTCAGGCAAAACGACAACATGGGGCCCGGAATAGGGCGTGGAATGGGTGCCGGACGTGGACAGGGGCTCGGCTTAAGACGCCGGGACGGTTCCTGCCAGCGCATGCAGAATCAGGATTTCGGAAGTGATCGGTACGCAAACGATCTTGAAAGACGCATTGCCGACCTTGAATCTGAAAACCAGAGACTTAGAGCCGAAATGAATAAATAATTAAATGGTTCCGGGACTTGATCCCGGGACCATTTTTAAGGACCTGATATGAAGATAGCAATTGCCAGCGGCAAGGGCGGTACCGGAAAAACCACAGTTGCCGTTAACTTCGCCGCCTACCTTGACTCCTTGGGCAAAAGTGTAAGTTTTACTGACTGCGATGTGGAAGAGCCCAATGCCCACTTTTTTCTGAATCCTGATCTCAGTGAAGAAAAAGACGAATTCCTGCCTGTTCCGGCTATTGATGAAGAAAAATGCCTCGGCGAATCGTGCAGAAAATGTATTGAACTCTGCCGTTTTAAATCACTCATCTGGATGGTCGATTCCGTACTCAGCTTTTCGGAACTATGCCACGGTTGCGGGCTCTGCGAACTGGCCTGCCCTGCCGATGCCATCAGCGAAGGCAAACGCCTTATCGGAACAACTTCCACAGGCAAAGCAGGTAATATTGATTTTACACGGGGATTACTGAGAATAGGTGAAGCTATGTCCCCTCCGCTGATCAAGGCAGTTAAAAATATTTCCCCCCGGGCAGAAATAAACATTCTGGATTGTCCCCCCGGAACATCCTGTCCGGTGGTGGAATCCATTGATGACACAGATTTCGTAGTGCTTGTAACCGAACCCACCCCCTTTGGACTGCACGACCTTAATTTGGCAGTACAACTGATGCAGACCCTGAACATGCCTTGCGGTGTGGTTATCAACCGTGCCGGTATGGGTGATGACAGAGTGGAAAAATATCTTGCAGAAAAAAAAGTCCCCCTGCTCGGCTCCCTGCCGCACAGCCGTGAAGCCGCTTCCAGTTATTCAAAGGGCGATTTGCTCTATGAAAACATCCCCGGATTCAAAGATGAATTCGCAAGGATCTGGTCTTCCATCCAAGAACACGTGAGCGGAGCACAATAGAATGAAACAATTAGTAGTTATCAGCGGAAAAGGCGGTACCGGAAAAACCAGCGTAGTATCCGGCCTTGCTTCACTCGGTCCCAAGAAAGTCCTCGCCGACTGTGATGTTGATGCAGCTGACCTGCATTTGATCCTGCACCCTGAAATCAGGGATACACACGACTTTTTCAGCGGAGAACGTCCGGAGATTAATCCCGAACTCTGTACTCAATGTGGTCTTTGTGCCGAACATTGTAAATTCGACGCCATATCCAAAGACTTCGCCGTAATGCCTGAAAAATGCGAAGGCTGTGGAGTATGTTCATATGTGTGTCCGGTTGAAGCGGTTTCAACTGCTCCCAGACTCTGCGGCCAGTGGTTTCGCTCTGAAACACGCTTCGGACAGATGGTCCACGCAGAACTTGGTATAGGTGAGGAAAATTCCGGCAAGCTGGTTACCACTGTCCGCAACGCTTCCGCAGAAGTTGGGGAAGAGCTTGGCGCCGAGCTGGTACTGGTTGACGGTTCTCCCGGTGTTGGCTGTCCGGTAATCGCTTCCCTGACCAATGCAGATTTAGCTGTATTTGTGGCTGAACCGACCATTTCCGCAGTGCATGATCTGAAAAGGGTTCACAAGCTGACTGAGCACTTCAAAATCCCCTCTATGGCCATCATCAATAAATGCGGAATCAACGCCGAGCAGGAAAACGAAATAAAATCGTTCTGTACTGAAAAAGAAATTCTTCTGGCTGGCGAGCTGCCCTACGACACCATTTTTTCAAAGGCGCAGTTGGCCGGACAATCTGCTGTTGAATATGATCCGGACGGTATGGGGAAAAAGATAGAAGCCATCTGGAATAAAATGGAAGCAAACCTTTAAAGGAGAGTAAGCATGGGTAAGGAAAAGATTCTCATTCTTGGATGCAGTCAGGCAATGGATGACGTTTGCACTGGTTGCTCGCGCTGCATGGTCGGCTTTAACCGTCGTGACGGTGAATTTGCAAATTGCGCAGATGATGCCGAGCTTACCGCAATTGTCGGCTGTGGCGGTTGTCCGGGGTCTGGGATAGTGACAAGAATGGCTAACATCAAACTATGGAACGCTCCTATGGGAGAGGTTCCGAACAAGGTTTTTGTTGCCCCTTGCATAACCATGCACTGTCCCCACAAGGACATACTGCTCAAAAAGATTAATGCTAAAGCCGGATGTGAAGTCATTGAAGGCACACATCCCTACATTCCCGAAAACATTTTCGCCGAATAAATTCAAAATATGCCTATTTACGAATACAAATGCCGTGAATGCGGTGCCGTTTATGAAGAGATTGCCAGTGCCGGAAGTGCTCCAGCCCCCTGCCCTTCATGTGGTAAGGATGCCGGAGAGAAACTTATGTCTTCAACATCATCCCTTACGGGAAAGGATACCCCGAACATACCTGATTCTGCGGGGACCGGATGCTGCGGAGCCAACCCATCCTCTAAAGGATGCGTCCCCGGATCCTGTTGCGGCAAAGCTTAATAATAAAAAAGCACCGTCTACGATAAGACGGTGCTTTTTTTAATTTTTAGTCAGGGCATCTTCAAACCCGGCCTTGTAATCCCGCTCAAAGAATGCGTTGAACTGCTTCGGAGTCCATCGCTGCAATATTTTTCTGTGCTCACCGGACCGGATAACACTCTCTAAAACAGAATCTATTTCAGCTATGACCTTACGCCCCCACTCTGTCTTAGGGACGGCATAGTATCCATAAATAGGTTTAACCGGTATTTCCAGACAAGGAACGATATCGATCTGTTCTGCAAGATTGGAATCACTCAAGATAAAATCGGCTATAAGCGGCCCGGCAAAAAAGAAATCAATTCTCTCTAAGGCCAGCAATTCCATCAACTTGTCAAAGTCGTTCGAAGAGAAAGCCCGACCTTTGCTGTGAATATGGTCGAAAACCAGAGATTCTAAATCGCCGTAGTCAATTCCTTTCACGTAGCCAAATCGGTATCCGGAATCACTTAATGCAGCTTTTGCTCTAAATTGACCGTTTGAATTTAGATATTTACCGTCTCCTTTTCGGATGACAGCCAATATAGTCCATGTCATCCGGCAGGGTAGCTTAGTGTAATAAAGATTTTCTTCGCGTGAAGGAGTTTTGAGAACTCCGCTAAGAATCCAGTTACGTCCTTCCCGGACAGACTGAAATATCTTAAGTGGTGAAGCGGCAATTGTCTGGTGTCCATAGTCAGGCATCTGCGATTGCAACAAGACACCGAGCTCTGGACCTATTCCTGTAAAATGACCGTCTTCATGGGATATGCTAAGGGGAGGGATATTAAAGTAAGGCCAGTATACATCACTTTTAGCCTGAACTTTTGCGGCAAGTCCGAATACATATAAAAACAATGAAATAATGATTGATAAACGCTTATCAGACAACATAACCAAAAACTCCTCCCAAAATCCACCTTATCCATGCAGATAATAATAGATAAAAAGAGGAGTTCAATGATTCTTAAGATAATTCTTTATCAATCAATTCCTGATTCAACCCTACAATGGTTATTCCGTACTTATCAGCAAACTGAACAGATTCATCAAGATCGAAAAAGAGGCTTTTACCTGCCTCAACGCCTAAACAAGTAGCGCCAAGTTCTTTCATCCCTTGAATGGTTTTGAGGCCGATTGAGGGCATATCCACCCTTTTCTCTTGTCCGGGCTTGAATACCTTAACTATACAGCATCCTTTGCCACCAAGCTCGCAGCCACGCTTAACTGCGGCATCAGTTCCTTCTATAGCCTCTACAGCAGTAACTATCCCTTCACGAACGACCACACACTGACCGATATCAAGCCGACCTAGCTCGCGGGCTATCTTCCATCCGAAGGCAAGATCACCGCTTTCGACATCATTGGGCTTACGCTTAGTCAAAAAGCCTGATGGAGTGAGCAAATCAGGCGCGTATTCATGAGGACCGACCACTTCCATACCTTCAACTTCAAACTCACTGGCAATGGCCCTGAGCAGGACATCATCACCTTTGGTAGCCAGCTTGAAAAGCAGCTTGGCTGCACGGAAGTCCGGGCGGATATCAAGAGCCTTCGGCTTATTGATAGTCCCGGCCATAACGACCTTGCTGACACCATTATTCTTGAAAAAAGAAATCAGCTTGTTCAGTTGTCCAAGCTTAAGCTCTACAGAAGCATCAGTATATTCACTGACTTCAAAATTTGAATGACCTTTAAAAAAAACAGCCACAACACGATTTCCCTGTGCTGCGGCTCCTTTTGCAACCAGGAGGGGGAATTGTCCCCCTCCGGCAATAAGACCAATTGTCTCAGTATTATTTGTCATACTATTTAGAACCGTGTCCGGCAGAGGTTACCCCCCTTTTGCTGGAACGGATAAATTCAATGAGGTTCAATACTTCAGGAATTTCTGCAAACTGCTCTTCAGCTGCAACCAAGGCATCCTTACGGGGCATTTCAGAACGGAAAATAAGCTTGTACGCCTTTTTAAGGGCATTACAGGTCTTGGCAGTAAAACCGTTTCTTCTCAACCCGATTGAGTTCGGGCCCTGCAATGCACCGCGAACACCGGTTGCAATCATATATGGGGGAACATCCTGCCCAAAACCGGACATGGCCCCCACGAAAGCATAATCACCGATACGCACAAACTGATGAATCCCGGACATACCGCCGATAGTAACGTAGTTACCAACATCAATGTGTCCGGCAAGGTTGGCAGAGCTGGCCATGATTACATGGTCGCCCAGCACGCAGTCATGAGCAACGTGGGTGTATGCCATGAGCATGCAGTTACTACCGATAACAGTACTTTCGCGACCGATATTAACACCGGTTGCGCGATGGACTGTAGCATACTCACGGAAGATATTGTTATCGCCGATTTCTACCCAAGTCTCCTCGCCGGTAAAGCCGAGGTGCTGGGGCAGACCACCGAGAACAACACCGCTATCAAGGGTATTCCCATTTCCCATACGGGTGAATGACTTAATCTGAACATTCGCGTCAAGACTGCAGTTATCACCGATAATGGTGTTCCCTTCAATAATGCAGAAAGGACCGATCTTAACATTTTCTCCCAGCTGCGCACCGGAATCAACGATAGCGGTGGGATGAATTTCAGTAGCCACTACATGGACTCCTTGTCTACAATTGCTGCGGAGACTTCACCCTGAGCGGCGACTTCACCATCAACAGTTGCAACACATTTCATTTTCCAAATGTGCATTTTACGTTTTACATCGCTGATTTCGAGCACAAGTTTGTCTCCGGGCACAACAGGCCTGCGGAATTTCACCTTGTTGATTCCGGTAAACAGGAAAACCTTGTCTTCGGTATCAACTTCATCTGTGCTGAGAACAATGATTCCGCCAGCCTGAGCCAGAGCTTCCACAATGAGCACTCCGGGCATAACCGGAAGACCGGGAAAATGACCCTGAAAAAAAGGCTCGTTCATGGTTACGTTTTTATATGCCCTGATGGACTCGCCGGGAGTGATTTCTTCCACACGGTCAACGAGCAAAAAAGGATAGCGGTGGGGAAGCATCCCCATAATCTTTTTAATATCGATAATATCAGGAGTTGAATTACTCACTTTAATCTTCCTTGCTTAATTCTGCTTCCAATGCCTTGATACGCTTTTCCAAAGCAGACATTTTTTTAGCCATATCAGGCAGTTTACGATGGTAAATAGAAGATCTCAAAAAATTGCCCTTCTCAAGAAGCGGAGAACCGGCACCCATGAATCCGGCCGGGACATCATTTGTAACTCCAGCCTGAGCTCCGATAACCGCACCGTCACCGATCTTGATGTTATCCACAAGGCCAGCCTGAGCAGCAAGGACAACGCCTTTACCAAGCTTGGTGCTGCCGGCAACACCGGACTGCGAAATAACAAGGCAATCTTCGCCGGTCGTTACGTTATGTGCGATCTGGACAAGGTTATCAATCTTGGAACCTGCTCCGATTCTGGTGACATCTAAAGCCGCCCTGTCAACACAGGCATTAGCTCCGATTTCAACCTGATCCTGAAGCTCTACAGTTCCAATCTGGGGAATTTTCATATGCTTCCCGGAAACCTGGGCATATCCGAAACCATCGCCACCGATGACTGCTCCGGGCTGAACAATACACCCGGTACCAATAACGGTACCGGCCATGATAGAGCAATTGGGATAAATTATACATCCCGGTCCCAGTACAACATCTTCGCCGATATAAGCACCGGCGAAAACTTTGCAATTGGGACCTATTTTGGCTCCCTTGCCTATGAAGGCAAACGGATAAACCGTTGCGCTGTCATCGACATCCGCTTCATGGTGAATAAAGGCTAACTCATGGATTCCTTCCAGACACCCCTGAGGACGTGCAAAAACGTGCATAGCCTTGGCCAAATCCATGTAAGGATTCTCGCTGATAAGCGCGGACTCAACCTGATCGGCGTACTTTTCCTCAAGTACAATCGCTCCGGCCTTGGTAACCGCAAGCGCAGATTCATACTTTGCATTAGCCAGAAAAGACAGCTCAGTAGGACCAGCCAATTCCAAGGTGTTCAAACCTGAAATTTCCTTATCCTTCCCAGCCATCTTAAGGCCGATTAGACCAGCAAGTTCTGAAAGTAGCATAAGGTCCTACTTTTTGCCTGCTCTGTAGGCACGGTTCATTTCAAGCATAAGCTGATTGGTAATATCGATGGTTTCATCAACGTAGAGAAAACCGGAAGATTTCTTATCGTAAATTGCGGTATAACCGTTCTTTTTACCGTATTCATTTACGACCTTCTGGAGAAGTTCGAGAACGGGAGTTCCTACCTTTTTCTGTTCCATCTGCATCTTACGCTGGGTAGCCTGAGTCATATCCTGAAAATCTCTTACCTTACGCTTGAACTCAAGCTCTTTATCCTGCTTGGCTTCAAGGGAGAGAACAAGACTCTGCTTCTGGAGGGCCTGCTTGAGGCTTTCCAGTTCCTTCTGCTTGGTTTCAAGCTGTTTTTTTGCAGACTCAAATTTCTTTTCCATTTTTTTCTGAGCGTCCTGACCAATTTCGGAATCTTTGATCAGTTTAGCCATGGAAGTAACTGCAATCTTCTGGGGAGCGGCAAACGCCGGAGTCTGAAAAGCAAAAACCAGAACCAAAACTGCAAAAAGAATTCTACGCATTTAAAATTACTCCTTATAATTCCTATCTAATAATCAGGCGAAAAGGCATGCCGAAAACCGGCATGCCCTTCGTTTACATTAATATGTTTAATTCTGCTAGAAGAACTGTCCCATAGAGAATTCAATCTTATGTCTTGAGCTGTCTTCGAGCTTATCAAGTCCGTAACCGTACTCTACCCTGATCGGTCCCATGGGGGAGAACCAGCGAATTCCGGCACCGATACTCTTATACATACCGAGGAAGAGTTCTTTTCCATCTTCCTGCTTGGTATCATGGAAGAAGCTCTGTCCATCATCCCAAGAGTTACCTATATCGAAGAAACCAACACCGACGAGGCCAAGCTCTTCATTAATGGGGAACAGAAGTTCAAAGTTCATGTAGAACATCTTGTTACCACCGATTCGGTCATTGGAGTCTTTGTCACGGGGTGAGATTTCACGGCTGTCATAACCACGTACGTTGTTAATACCACCAAGGTAAAAACGTTCGAAGACAGGCATCTCGCCACCGCCGAAGTTATCGTGGATAAAACCGGCACTACCTTTCCAGTGGAAGACCAGATCCCAGAACACCGGAGTAAAGTAGTTGGAGTCGAAGGTATACTTAACGAAAGAGTCATCACCCAGAAGGACACCCCCCCCCATCTCAACAACCAAGTTGTTAACAGTACCAGTAGAAGGGTTGAACGCTTTATTGGTAGTATCGCGTTTAACACCTGCGGTAATTACACTTGACCAGTTGTCGCCTTCAATATCTTTGATTGACTGCGCCGCGGTATCTGCAACTTCTGAAATAGTATAGAAGTCCAAGCGGTAGTTGGTATAGAAATTAGTGTATTCACCGAGCGGATAACCGGCAGAAACAACGCCACCGATAGTCTGTTTGTCATAATCGGTATAGTCGTCGTTACGCCAATAGGTGTTAAAACCACCGCCCCAGAGAGTGTCATTGATGCGAGGATCGTAGAAACTCAAACCATAACTGATTGTCTTGGAGCTCCAACCACCGTTAAGAGAGAATTCCATACCGCGACCGAAAAGGTTGCGCTCGGTAATCTTGGCAGAAACAAAGACACTGTCGGAAGTGGAGTAACCAATACCACCACTGACCATACCGGTGTTTTTATCCTTAACCTTGACCTTGAGGTCCATCTCACCGGGGTCACCGGTAGGAATAGGTTCGATATCAACTTCACTGAAGTAGTCCAGCTTATTCAAACGGACGATAGAACGCTGCAGTTTGGAACCACTGAACTGGTCGCCGTCCGCAAGACGCATTTCGCGCAGAATAACGTTATTTCGGGTCTTGGCGTTGCCTTCGATAATAACTCTGCGGATATGAACCTTCTGGCGCTTAGAAACGATGAAGGTGATATCCACGGCCTTTTCATCAGTGTGCTGATCGAACTTGATGTTGGCATCAGCATATGCATAACCGTAGTTGGAATAAAAATCTGCAATCGCTTTCATATCCTCACGCAGGAGGGAACGATCCAGGTATTCACCGCCGTCAGACATATCGTCAGCAGTGACAAGTTCACGAAGGCGGGATTTTTTAACAATCAGGTCACCCTGAAAACTAACTTTACCGACTTTATAGCGGTCACCTTCTTCTACTTTAAAAGTAACGTAAATGCCGTCTTCCTGAATATCCAGTTCGGGCTCGCCGACCTTGGCATCAATGAAGCCACGGTTACCGTAATAAGCAAGGATAGCAGCAGCGTCACGTTCTAAAAGCTCTTCTTTAAGAACACCGGTTTTGGTGAACCAGGAAAGCCAGCCCCTCTCAGTCAGGGCCAACTGGTCTTTAACTTCATCAGGATCAAGCTGTTTTGCTCCCTCGATCTTAATACCTTCAATGTAAAGCTTCTTGCCTTCATTAATATTAAGATTCAAGCGGGCCTGTGCGCCTTCACCCTCGATATTGTAATCGATTTTGGCATTGTAATACCCTTCCTTGCGGTACATTTCACGCAGGGTGTTCAAGTCATCGGAAAGAACCTTCGGGTTCATGACCGCGCCTTTTTTGGTATTTACAGCAGCCAGAATATCTTCGGCATCAATAGCATCTTCACCCTTAACAGAAATAGCCTGAATGCGCGGCCTTTCCTTAACGTCAAAGATAATCTGCTTACCACCGGGCACATCGGTAACCTTGACTTTTACATCGTCAAAGTAGCCGAGAGCATAAATATTTTTGAGGTCTGAGTTGATTTTGGAGGGAGTGTAGATATCACCGGTCTTGATATTAGTACGCATCAGAATAACGTCTTTATCAAGAACACGACAGCCACGAACTACAATGTCAGCAATCTTATCCTGACTGAGCAATTCCAGCTTCATCTTGGAAACAAGCTCATCAACGGCAGGCAGAAGGTTGATCAACCCTTTTTTAGTAACAAAAAGAGGAACCGCCGGCTTCATGCCGAACGCTTCAACGAGGCGGACATCAAGGCTCAAGTCTTCTCCGATCTGGCTGAAACTGCCGTATACGGAATACCCCGCACCGGACAGAAGGGCCATATCTTTAGCAGCCTGAATGTTTAAAAATTCGTATCCCTGCTCATCGACAAGCCCCATGACCTTTTTCTGATCAACCACGCGGAATCCTGCTTCGCGCAATCTGTCTGAAAGAAGAGTGGGTAAACTGTCTTTGAGATATTGTGTATCAGCGTCAGCATTAACTTCAAAAGGAAGTACGGCAATAATAATACCTGAAGCATCTTCAGCATGAGCCTTGCTTGCTCCGAAATTAATCAGAAAAGCAAAAGTTGCCGCAATCAGTAAAAGCAGAATTCTAGTTCTGGGCATACAGTTCTCCGGAACGCAACTCAAGCCGGCGTTTCATAACCCCGGCCAAATCCATATTGTGTGTCACAACGATGAGCGTCATTCCAAGCTCTTCATTAAGGGAAGCCAGCATTTCTCCGACCATCTTCCCTGTCTTCTCATCCAAGTTACCGGTAGGCTCATCAGCAAGCAGGACCTTAGGTTTAAGGAGGATAGCACGCGCTATGGCAGCACGCTGCCTCTCGCCTCCGGACAGAGTCGTCACCCTGTGATCAATCCTGTTTTGCAACCCTACCAGCCCAAGGGCTTCACGGGCCATATCAGAGGCTTCCCCCTGACCTATGCCTGCCATCATGGCAGGAAGAGCAACATTTTCCAGAGTGGTAAACTCCGGAAGAAGGTGATGAAACTGAAAAACAAAACCGATTCCCCTGTTCCTCACTTCGGCCCGTTTCTCAGGTGTCATATCATTAATATTCATTCCCGCAAAATGGATATTTCCACCGGAAGCGGTATCCAAGGTGCCGAGAATATGAAGCAACGTAGTTTTGCCGGACCCTGATGCCCCGAGAATAGCAAGGGACTCGCCGGAATCAACCGTGAGGTTGATATGATCCAGAATCCGCACAGTCTCAGTCGGTCCTTCGTATTCTTTTACGACATCGGTAAGTTCGTAAAGCAAATTACTCATACCTTAAAGCCTGCGCCGGTTCCAGAGCAGCTGCCTGTTTTGCAGGATACAAAGTAGCCAGAAAACAAAGCGAAAACGCTGCAACACCGATAATTGTCAAATCCATCCAATCCATCCTGATGGGCAGATAGTCCACCGGATAAACATTACTGGGCAGCTTGATGAACTGATACTTTTTAAGCAAAAGCGCCACCGGTATACCTATCAGATACCCGATGGTTGTTCCGATCAATCCGATCAAAGTTCCCTGCAACATAAAAATTCTTCTAATACTCCCGGAAGTCGCTCCCATAGACATCAAAACAGCAATATCCTTGGTTTTCTGCATGACCAGCATAACCAAGGTAGTGATAATGCTGAATGAACCGACCATGACAATCATTGCCAGAATGATGAACATGGCTGTCTTTTCAAGCTTGAGAGCAGCAAACAGGTTGGAATTCATTTCCTGCCAATTCCTGATTTGCACCGGATAACCGGCAAGCTCTCTATCCAGAAGTTTACCTATGTTATCAACTGCATATACGTCTGCGAGACGAATTTCAAGGCCGGAAACAAAATCCCGCTTAAATCCAAGCAGTTTCTGGGCAGAAGTATTGCTGATGTAAGCCAGTGAAGAATCATACTCATACATTCCTGTACGGAAGATTCCACCAACCTTAAATACCCTGACTTTCGGGGTAAACCCAGCAGCTGTGCGTGTACCGGAAGGAGATAACAAGTTCACTGTATCGCCAAGAACAAGTCCGAGGCGACGTGCCAGCTGATTTCCTATTACAATTTCCGGGAGTTTGCCATCTTTAGACAGACTGTCAACACTTCCGGAAAGCATATCACCGGGAAGACTGAGTACGCCTTTAGCGGTTTCAGCATCGACACCTCTAAGGACAACTCCTTTTACACCGCCGCTACTGGAAAGCATGACCTCAGAATAGATAAAGGGCGTTACACCTGTAACGCCCGGAATCTTTTCAATTCTATCGGTCATGTGATGGTAGTTTTCAAGCGTGCCGTCATATGCGGTCACGATTACGTGGGCATTAACTCCGAGAATTTTATCGCGGAGATCGGTTGAAAAACCGTTCATAACCCCTATCACCACAATCAGGGCTGCTACGCCCAAAGCAACGCCGCACACGGCAAAAAGAGATATAACTGAGATGAAGTTATTCTTTCTCAGTGTAAAGAGGTATCTCAGTGCGACGAAGAGTTCAAACTTCATGAGCCACCATTGCCGGAAGCACCTTCGGTTCTAAGCAGCGGGAACAGGATAACTTCCCTGATGGAAGCACTGTCGGTCAAAAGCATGACCAGACGGTCAATCCCGATACCCTGACCTGCAGCCGGAGGCATACCGTATTCAAGAGCGCGGACATAGTCCTCGTCCATGTTGTGGGCTTCATCATCACCGGCATCCTTCTCCGCAACCTGCTCCATAAAACGGCAGCGCTGATCAACGGGGTCGTTGAGTTCGGAAAAGGCGTTCGCCAGTTCACGACCGTAAATAAACAGTTCAAAACGGTCGGTAATATCCGGGTTCTCCTCGTTCCTTCTGGAAAGAGGGGAAATATCTGTAGGATAGTGATAAATGAAGTGCGGCTGAATCAGCTTAGGTTCAACCAGAGCATCAAAGAGCTTGGCCTGCAATTTACCGAGCTTTTCGCCTTCAACTGCTTTTTCGCCGAGCTTTTTAACAAGCTCCTTACATTTATCGTAGTCATTGTAGACTTCAGGAGAAACACCACCGACTTTCTCAAGGGATTCGTGGAAAGCCATACGGTGCCACGCTCCGGGAGTCAGATCGATCCTTTCATCCTGATAATCAATGACAGTATCGCCGTTAACTTCCTTACAAACAGAAGAAATCATTTCTTCGGTCAGATCCATAAGGTTTTCGAAGTTGGCATATGCCCAGTAGAATTCAAGCATAGTGAATTCAGGGTTATGCCTTACAGAAATACCTTCGTTACGGAAGTTACGGTTGATTTCGTAAACCTTCTCAAATCCGCCGACCAGCAGACGCTTGAGGTAAAGCTCAGGCGCAATACGCATGTAGAGCTGCATATCAAGTGCATTGTGGTGGGTGGTGAAAGGACGGGCTGCCGCACCACCTGCAATGGGGTGCATCATGGGAGTTTCAACTTCCATAAAGCCCTTGGAATCCAGATAATTACGAATAGCCCTAACAATAAGGGTACGCTTCTGGAAAATTTCGCGTGCGCGAGGGGTTACGATGAGGTCGACGTAACGCTGGCGGTATCTGGTCTCCACATCCTTGAGTCCGTGGTACTTTTCAGGAAGCGGGCGCATGGATTTGGTAATCAGATCTACCTTATCTGCCTTGACGGTCAGCTCATCAGTTTTGGTTCTGAAGAGTGTTCCTTCAACGCCGACAATATCGCCGATATCGAATTTCTTAAAAATTTTGTACAGGTCTGCGCCGAGATCATCTCTAGCTGCGTATACCTGAATCCTGCCGGTAGGATCCTGAAGATGAAAGAATGCGACCTTACCGAAAGATCTATGAGTGATAACCCTGCCGGCAAGTTTAAACTTCTTGCCCAGAGCCTCCAGCTCTTCTCCTCCGAGATTGTCATAATTGCCCCAGATATCTGAGACTTCTGTATCTTTACTGAAGTCGTTGGGATAAAGCGGTACACCTTCGTCGAGAAGGCCACAGGCTTTTTCCACACGATTCTTCAGAACCTGATTGAGTTCGTTCTGAGCTTGCAGAGCCTCAAGCATGGGCATAAATGATTGCACATGCTCTGATTTGGTTGCCAGCTTGATTTGCTTTTTCTTCTTGCCGCTCAAGTTATTAATTCTCCGTAACCGAATAAATTCTAGATAAATACAAGATCCGTTGATTGCCTAAGCTAATTACCCTTTGTCGTCAAGAAAGTACATCTTTAAATAGTTCACTTTCGCGCACTAAATTTTTTTTAAAAAAGTGTTTGACAAGTGCGCGGCAAATCCGTAGAACCCATCTTCGTTGCAGCGGGAAACGCCGCAACAACAAAATATTCCTCGGTGGCTCAATCGGCAGAGCGGGTGACTGTTAATCACTAGGTTGGGGGTTCAAGTCCCTCCCGGGGAGCCAGATAGCTCAAAAGGCTGCTTTCGAAAGAAGGCAGCCTTTTTCTTTTTGTCTCAAACGACTGCCAAGTATCACAACTACTTTTACCCAGAAAAAAATCTCTCCCCTACATTTAAATATATATACCCGTAGATCGACTCTACCGTGATTTCAGAAGAAGCCCCTATGAAAAACCACTATCTCAACGCGGCAAAAACCGGCTTCCTCCGCCCAAAATCAATCCCTGAAAGAAAGTCTAAAGAAAATTTAAATTAAATTAAAGATAATATTTGACATGCTCGCAACAAATCCGTAGAACCCATCTTCGTTGAAGGGGAAAACTCTTCAACAACAAATATTCCTCGGTGGCTCAATCGGCAGAGCGGGTGACTGTTAATCACTAGGTTGGGGGTTCAAGTCCCTCCCGGGGAGCCAGATAGCTCAAAGGCTGCTTTCATTTGAAAGCAGCCTTTTTTTCTTGCCCTACTTTTTCACAACGGCCCTCAGATTTTTCGGTATAATATCTTCAGGAACAATACCGTTCACATGATATCTTTTTAGAATTGAATAATATGTTCCATCTCGGGCAATTTTCTCCAATCCTTTTATAAACGTTCTTTTCAACTTCCTGTTTCTCTTTTGAAATATAACTGAAAGCTTCATCTGCTCAATAGCCTTAGTCGTAAAACTGAACTCCGGAGCTTTTTCGGGAAACAACTCCCAGATTAAGTATTCTCCGGTAACACGGAAAGCTACGGCAAAATCAAACCGCCCTGCATTCAATTTTAAAAAATTGATTCTGATATCAGAGGCCAGATCAGTCTCTAATCCAGCCTCGTCCAAAACTCTCTGACTACTGCTTCCACGGACATTGCCGAAAGAATACTTATTAAGCTCCGCAAGCCGATTAAACGCAACCCCTTCAGGAAATCGCTTAACTTGATAAAAACCCACAAAATTTAGCTGGATATTATCTACAGCTTCAACCTTATCTTCGAGTCCACTCTGCCTGAACCATTCCATGGACCCCAAACAGCAATCTTGCACCCTTTTTACAATCGACCAGACATTTCTAGACATAGGCAGGAGGTCATACTGAGCAGAAAGCCCTTCAGCCGCAAAAGCCTCAGTGACAATATCCCTGAGCATTCCTTTTCCAAACTTTGGCTCTGCATCCTCAAAAACTAAAGGAGGATACAATACAGTTGCCACATTGACAGTTTCGTTGGCAGAAGCAGGCAAAAGCGCAGAGAACAGCAAGCCCAGACTTACGGCCAAACTGACAATCATTTTATTAATTTCCATACAACTCCCTCACCAACAAAATTCAATCAACCTGAGACCATACTACCCTACCAGAGATTTCAACTGCTGTTCAACCTGCAAAAACACGGGATTCCTGCTTAAATAAAAAAAATTGAATTAATTTAAAGATAATGTTTGACAACTTTAAGACAAATCCTTAGAAACTATCTTCGTTGCAGGGGGAAACTCCTCAACAACAAAATATTCCTCGGTGGCTCAATCGGCAGAGCGGGTGACTGTTAATCACTAGGTTGGGGGTTCAAGTCCCTCCCGGGGAGCCAGATAGCTCAAAGGCTGCTTTCATTTGAAAGCAGCCTTTTTCTTTATCTATTCTTTTCTTTGCTCTTACCTGACCGACAGGCTATAATTGGATTATGCAAATAATCGACATTCCCAGCCCCTGCTCTTTTCTGAAATCAACTCCTCCCGGCACAAATTCCGGCATCGAGGTTGATGATAAAGACGAACTGCATGAATCTGAAAAGAAAACCATCACCTGCCGTGAATGCGGGGCAAGAATCACAGACAGTTCATTTTCAACCAAGATCAACGACAACCATGAGCATTCTTTTTTCAATCCTCATGGATATGTATTTCAAATACGGTGCTTTTCTGCTGCTACGGGCTGCGCCACATCCGGACCACCATCCGATGATTTTACTTGGTTCGCAGGGTATACGTGGCAGATAAGCGCATGCTCTAAATGCAGGGTACACCTTGGCTGGCGCTTTCAATCGAACACAAACTCATTTTACGGCCTGATTAAAGATAAAATTAAAGAATAAAAAAGCTCCCGACACCTTTCGGTATCGAGAGCTTTTAAATTAGTACAATTAGTTAATCTTACTTGTAGTAAAGCTTAACTTCGTTGGTCTTGGGCATGGTCTGCCCCGGAGTTGGCTGACCGGAAACAAGAATGTATCCCTCGCCTTTTTCAAACTTATCATTGGCTTCAAGAAATTCCACAAGACGGTCTCTGTGGTTGGTGAGTTTGGATTCAGTAATAATAGGAGAAATACCCCAGAAAAAGTTGAGATATGCGGGAACGCTTTTGTCGGGGGTCAGGCAGTACACAGGCTGAGCAGGTCTGCGGCTACAAACAATCCTTGCGGAAGAGCCGCTTGAGGAGTGGCAGATGATAGCAGGACTGTCGATATCCTGAGCAAGCAGACAAGCTGAATAGCTCAAATATTTAACAGGATTGGAAACAAGCTCATCAGCAGGCTTATAGGGTCCCTTGATACGCTCGAGGTAATATGGTTCAGTACCTTCTGCGATCTCTTTAATGTAACCGACAGCTTCAGCAGGATACGCGCCGATTGCAGTCTCTTCGGAAAGCATACAGCAGTCAGCACCGTCCATAATTGCGTTGGCTACATCGTTTGCTTCCGCACGGGTGGGGATCGGGTTCTTAACCATTGAAAGCATCATCTGGGTTGCAACGATAACAGGCTTCTGAGCATGACGTGCTGCGCGGATAAGCTTTTTCTGGATAACAGGAACAGTGGAGAGTTTACACTCAAGGCCGAGGTCACCGCGGGCAACCATGATACCGCTGGCAAGCTCGAGAATGGATTCAATATTTTCAACAGCGTTCTGGCGTTCAATCTTAGCGATAATGGGAAGCACCACACCATGCTTATTCATCGCATCCAGGACATCTTGAACGTCCTGCGCTGTCTGGACAAAAGACATGGCAATTGCATCAACACCAATTTCGATACAACCGGCCAGGTCAACTTTATCTTTTTCAGTAAAAGCGGGAAGTGCGATATGCTTACCGGGGAAAGTGATACCCTTTTTGGATGCAAGCAGACCGGCATTCTGAGCCTGAAGTTTGTACAGCCTATCTTTCTCAAGAGTTTCGGTTACGAAAAACTGAAGCATTCCGTCACTGAGCGAAACTTCCATTCCGTCTTCGAGACCCTGGAGCAATTCGGGCTGATCGAGAGGAATAAAAGGCAAATCTTTTGCCTTGTCAGCGACATCCGGAAGCCCCAGATAGACGTAAGCACGGGAGTCAATATCAAGGGGTGCATTCTCAATAACACCCACCCTGATCTTGGGTCCACAAAGATCCCCCATAATAGTAAGAGGAATGGAAAGCTCCTTTTCAACCTGACGAATCATAGCAATAACGGGCTTAAAGCTCTCTGCGTCAGAATGAGAAAAGTTCAAACGGAGGATTCTGACACCGTTCTGGACCATTTTGGTAATGGTTTCCACATTACTTGATCCCGGGCCGAGAGTGGCAACAACTTTGGTTCTCATGATCTTGTCCTCAATATTTTATTTGGGTAAAATTTTACTATCCCCAATTGATTGGAAAAATTCGGATCCACCTCTGTCCGATGTTCACTTTCGAAAATATTACTAGCATAATTTTCGGAAATGTACAAAATTTTAATTTCAATGCTTTCTAATTTGCTTCAAATGATTTTTTTATTTTACATGACACCCTTCCGAGTTTATACCGAATAACTCTAAATGAAAATATTTTTAACTAACGGAGTATTAAATGTTTAAGAACATGCTGAAATTAGCTTTGATCATTGCCATGGCAGCATTTATTGCCGGATGTCAGCAACAGGCATCTTCCGGCGGAAAAGTCGGATTTGTCGACACCAATAAGGTTTTCAAAGAATGTAAAGCCGGTACTGAGGGCATGGAATACCTCAAAAAATCAAGCGAAGAATTTCAGGCAAAATTTACTGAAATGCAGAAAACTCTCGCCGGGAACCAGACCGAAGAAAACACCCGCAAGTTCCAGGAAGCTCTTGGCGAATACCAGAACAAAATGGGCGCAGAGCAGAATCGCATTGTAGAAGCCCTGCAGAACGGATTCACCAAAGCTGTTGACGACTACCGTCAGGCTAACGGCTATTCCGCAATTCTCTCTACCGAATCTGCTATCAGCTACGACAAGTCCGCTGACATCAGCGACAAGATCATCGAATCAATGAACAAAATGGACATTAAAATCAAGCCCGAATAATTCCGGCTGATTCCATTAGATCCTAAAAGTCCTCCTGAAACTTCGGTTTCGGGAGGATTTTTTGTTACAAAACAACGCAACAATGCTTTATAGGCATCAAAATATATGGTACGCGCAATAAAACACCGTGAAATTCACAAGTAGCTAGGAAATCGATAATGTCTGAAATTAGCTTCCACTATACTGGCGAGATAACTGAGAACCACGAACTTCCATTACACGCTCTAGCTAAAACCTTAACCAGCTTAAATTCGGCAATTAACAGAGCATATTTAGGAGCAAAATATGGAAGCGGAATTAAAAACAGACGAATAACCCAAAAGGAATTAGACGACGCAAAATTTTGGGCAGGAAAAGCTAAAGATGGCGGACATATTTTAGATTTGATTTGCAAAACAGAATATGGTCAACAAATTGTAGACAACATATCTGATGCCCTAGCCCGTGCATTAGACAACCTACAAATATTTGACCCATACACTGAAGAGCTTACACTTGAACAACAAGCTGAACAATTAAGAGACAAGCTAAACACCCACTCTGAAACCATTCTTTTTAATGTGTTTTCTAAATCAATTGAAGAGGATCACCAAAATAAATATATCGACAAATCAATTCTCAAAGAATTAATCCCTGTAACCTCAATGCTCCAGGGAGGTCTTTACGGTGAAAGCCAGTTAGAAATGGAGTTCACATCGACGACTCCACGAAAAATAGAATTTAACAAACACAATGTGCATAATTTTTCAAAAATGCTTACCCAAACTCACCTTGGGCCACTTGTGATTTACGATGGCGATATTTTTTCTACACACAAATACAGCAAAAACGGAAAATTTAAAAACATCGCAAATAAACAAACGGCACGTTTAAAGACAGGAACTGAGACAGCTTTTTTTGAAATGCACGAAGCACAAAAGTCACCAAGAATTCAATTTATCGGTACTCCTGTATTTGAATATAATACGACAGATGCTGAATCCGGTGATATTTTCTTTCTAAAGAGGATCGGCTAGTGAGTTTTAAAGATTTTTCTGAACTAGTTGGACTTCGCAATTGCTTAGTTTTTTTATTTTGGATATTCATTATACATGCATTTAAACTTGACCCTAACGCCAACTCAATAACGAACTCATCAATATTCTATCAAATAAACGACTTGCCTATTTTCCAACACATGGCAAACGTTGCCCAAAAAATCACTTTTTACACCGCAGCCCAAGCATTAGTATTAACATGCATGTCTATATCCATGCCAACTTTAATCATAAATTCTTTTTTTGACCTCTTAGAAAAATCACTAGACACTCCATCTCAGATCCGTCACTCTGAGAACAACAAAAAAGTAACCTACGCTGAAAAAAAATGTACTTCTTTAAAAAAACACTATTTTTTTTCAACTCTCATACTTATTTTTTCATCCTCACTGATCATAATTTACCCTAACGAGATCATCCATCTATCAATTCTAACCTTCACATCTGCAACATATTCAATCATTACCCTACTCGCCTCGCTGTACTACTACAAAAACTACCTATATCCCTTTCTTTCTAAAGATATTACCTCTGACTCTTCCTACCTAAAAGACCATTTCCGTTTACTCTAAGGCATCAACAACCTTTCGCTTGATTTTTCCCACCACACAGGAGAGTATCATATTTTATTTTATCTCTTAATTTCAACAATCTAGTGAATTATCTGATATGAGTTTAGCATTATTTGGAAATCTGTTCGGCGGACTTGGTCTTTTTTTAATCGGAATGCGGTTGATGACCACTGGCTTGAAACAAGCTGCGGGCAAATCGTTACGAAAAATTCTTGGACAGTGGACCAAAAGTCCGGGAAGGGGATTATTTTCCGGATTCATGATTACTGCACTGGTGCAATCTTCCAGCGCAGTGACTGTTGCCGTCATAGGCTTTGTGAATGCTGGACTCATCACTCTTTCACAATCCATCGGGGTAATTTACGGTAGTAATATTGGAACTACAGTCACCGGCTGGATTGTTGCTGCTGTCGGATTCAGCGTCAACCTGAAAGCCTTTGCCCTGCCTGTTATCGCCCTCGGTGCAATTCTACGTTTAACAGGCCCTACATCACGACGCGCTTTTTTCGGAGACGCATTTGCGGGATTCGGCCTGTTCCTCATGGGAATTTCCACCCTGCAAATGGCCTTCAAAGGCATTGAATCATCCATCGACCTTTCAGTATTTGCCTCCATGGGAGCTCTCTCCATCCCGATATTTATCGGCATAGGCTTAATGCTTACATTACTCATGCAGAGCTCCAGCGCGGCAATGGCCCTTGTACTCACAGCCACAGTAAGTGGACTGATGGATCTCAATCAGGGAGCCGCCGCTGTTATCGGTACCAACATAGGTACGACTTCCACTGCCGCCCTTTCTGTTATCGGTGCTACCATCAATGCGAAAAAAGTAGCTACCGGGCATATCATCT